>JAJCXL010000442.1 GCA_029263435.1 Acidobacteriota bacterium
CCGAGGTCTCGGTCGCGAGCTCGAAATAGTCGGCGAGCTCGCGCGAGCTCACCAGGATCTCCACGTTCGCTTCCGCAATGCCGTAGTCGGCGCCAAGCCTCCGTCGCCTCGCCGCGGGAAGCTCCGGCAGCGTCCGGCGGGCCTGCTCCATCGTCTCTCCGCTGAGGATGAGCGGCGGCAAGTCCGGCTCGGGGAAGTAGCGATAGTCGTGGGCCTCTTCTTTACTTCGCATGGGCCGAGTCTCGTTGGCGTCGGAATCCCAGAGCCTCGTCTCTTGCACGACCTTGCCGCCCGACTCGATGAGGGCTACCTGGCGCTCTACCTCGAAGGTGAGCGCTTGAGTCAAGAACCGAAAGGAGTTCAAGTTCTTGAGCTCGACCTTGGTCCCTAGCTCTTTCTCCCCACGCCGTCGCACGGAGACATTCCCGTCGAACCGGAAGTTGCCTTTCTCCATGTCGGCATCCGACGTTTCGGTGTACTCGAGAATCTCCTTGAGCGAGGACGCGTAGCGAGCCGCTTGCTCCGGGCTTTCGATCTCCGGGTGGCTGACGATCTCGATGAGAGGGACACCACTGCGATTGAAGTCGACGCCGCTCTTGGACCCAGCGTCGGAGAAGCCTTCGTGCAGAAGCTTGCCGGCGTCCTCTTCCATGTGGATCCGCTCGATCGGGATGGTCTTGGTGCCATCCGGCCCCGGCACATTCAGGGAGCCATTCTCCGCGATCGGACGATCGGCCTGAGAGATCTGGTAGCCCTTCGGAAGGTCGGGATAGAAGTAGTTCTTGCGCGCGAACACCGACGTCTCGTTGACGTGGCAATCGACGGCGAGAGCCATCCGGCACGCGAGCTCCACCGCGCGTCGGTTGAGCACCGGAAGGGCTCCGGGGAGGCCGATGCACACTGGACAAATATGCGTGTTGGGGGGAGCGCCGAATGCGGCCCGACACCCGCAAAAGAGCTTCGTCGCCGTCAAGAGCTGAGCGTGACACTCGAGTCCGATAACGGTCTCGTACTCGTTCATACTCGGAAGCGCGCTTTACGATCCCTGATACATCTCGTCGATCAGGTTCTTGTAGCGGGACTCGATCACTCGACGGCGGACTTTCATCGTCGGCGTGAGCTCGCCGTCTTCGAGCGTGAACTCCTTCGCGAGCACGGTGATCCGTTTGATGCGCTCGTAAGGCGCGAAGCCTCCACTGAGCGAGTCGATCTGAGCGAGCATGAACGCCGTCACCCGGGGGTGACGCGCGAGCTCGTCCGCGTTTCCGGTCGGGATGGACTCGGACACACACCAAGCCTTCAACTTCTCGAAATCCGGAACGACGAGCGCGGAGGGGAAGCTGCGCGCGTTGCCGACAACGACGATCTCCGCGATGTAGGCGTTGGTCTTCAACCGCCCTTCGATCGGCTGCGGGGCGACGTTCTTTCCGCCGGCGGTCACGATGATGTCCTTCTTGCGGTCGGTGATCTTGAGAAAGCCATCGGTGTCCAGCTCGCCGACGTCTCCGGTATGGAAGAAGCCGTCTTCGTCGATCACCTCTCGCGTCGCTTCGGGCTTGTTGTAGTAGCCCTTCATGATGTTCGGCCCGCGCGCGCAAATCTCGCCATCAGGCGCGATCTTGACCTCGACTCCTGGAATGACGGTGCCGACGGTGCCGAACTTCAACTTGGAGGGCAGATTGACCGAAATGACGGGGGACGTCTCGGTCAGTCCGTAGCCCTCGACGATGGTGATGCCCGCGGCCCAGAAGAAATCGGCGATCTCCTTCGCGAGCGGCGCCGCGCCGGAGACGAAGAACCGAAGCCGTCCGCCGATGCGGCCCTGGAGCTTCGCGAAAACGAGCTTGTGTGCGAGCTTGTACTTGAGCTCGACGCCGAATGGCGCGGGCTCGCCGGATAGTCGATAGCGACCGTGCACTTCGCCTGCCGCGATAGCCCAGTGAAAGATCTTCTGCTTCGTCGAGCTTCCCTGCGCCACGGATTCTTTGACCCGCGCGTAGAGCTTCTCGTAGAAGCGCGGCACCATCGTCATCACGGTCGGGCGGATCTCTCCGAGATTCGTCGCAACGGCTTCGAGGCTCTCCGCGATCGCGACGCTGACGCCCGCGGCCGGGTACAAATAGTGCGCGACCATGCGCTCGAACACGTGGCTATAGGGAAGGGCGGAAAGTGCGATATCGGTTTTGCCGATGGGTAGAACTTGTTGGCTCGCCTGGACGTTGGAGACGAGATTGTGATGGGTGAGAACGACGCCCTTCGGATCGCCCGTCGTGCCGGACGTATAGACGATGCTCGCGACGGTTTCGGGCGTCACGGCGGCGGCGAGCCGTTCGGCCCGGCCTGGATCTTTCTCGGCAGCCGCGCGACCGGTCTCTTCCACCTTCGATAGCGGCACGGCGTCTTTGAGGGGTCCGCCACCCGCGACCGCGTCCATCGTCACGACGTGAGTCACGGAAGAGAGCTGGGCTCGGACCTCGGCGAGCTTCGCTTGCTGAATCGCGTCGGAAGCGATCACGACTTTCGCGCCGGAATCCTCGACGATAAACGCGACTTGCGGGGGCAGTAAGGTCGCGTATAACGGGACGTTCGCGGCACCGAGGATCTGGAGCGCGGCGTCGATGAAGAACCACTCGACTCTATTCTCGGAGAGGAGGGCGACGCGGTCGCCGGACTCGACCCCGAGCTCGTTCAGGCCGAGTGCGATATGGCGAGCGTGCGTCAACCAGCTCTCGGACGAGACCGATTGCCACGCCCCGTCCTTCTTGAACGACAGCGCGTCAGGTTTCTTGTAGGTTGCGACTGCTTGCGAAAGTAGTTGGTTGAGAGTCTCGAACTCCATGACTGACCTCGGGTTGCGCGAATGTTAGCACAGCGTGGCAAGGCCGGTCTCGGCATGTGATTAACGTATAATCCCGCTCGTGGACGCCTATGTCGGATTGGGGTCGAATCTCGGCGATCCGGATGCAGAGCTTCGAGCGGCCCTCGAAGGATTGACCCGTCGCGGGGTCCGGCTCGTGAAGTGCTCCAGCGTTTACTTGACCGAGCCCGTCGACAGTGACCCTGCGAGCTGGTACAAGAACGCCGCCGCGGCGGTCCGATTCAACGGATCGCCCCTCGATCTACTCAGGATTTGCCTCCGGGTCGAAGCGTCTCGCGGTCGTGAGCGCCCCTACAAGAACGCGCCGCGAACCCTCGATATCGATTTGCTCATCGCGGGGGATGAGAGCATCGACACCGAGGAGCTCATGCTCCCGCATCCTCGCCTGCACGAAAGAAGGTTCGTCCTCGAGCCGATGGTCGAGATCGCACCGGAGCTCGTACATCCTTCTCTGGGCCGCACGATGAGAGAGCTCCTCGACGACTGCGCAGATCCGAGCCGGGTGGAGCGACTTCCGGACGGTCTCGGCTCATGAACTTTCGCTACATCGCGATCGAGGGACCGCCGGGTGTCGGCAAGACCACTCTCGCGGCGCGGCTCGCGGAGACGTTCGAAGGTGAAGCGCTCAAGGAGACCAAGAACAACCCGTTTCTCGCGGACTTCCTCAAGGGCCGCCCCGGGGCGGCGTTCCAAGCGCAAATATTCTTCCTGTTGAATCGTTATCGCGAGCTTTCGGAGCTGGCGCAACGGGAGCTCTTTACGCAGACGAGGGTCTCGGATTTCATCCTTGCGCGGGACAAGATCTACGCGTACCTGAATCTCGATGACACGGAGTTGGCGCTCTACGAGAAGATCTATCGACCTCTCGTGAACGAGGTGCCGACTCCCGAGCTCATCGTCTACCTGCAAGCGCCCTCGGATGTGTTGTCGAAGCGTTTGCGACGCTCGATTGCGCTGGTCCCGAGTGACTCCGATCTGCGGGAGATCGTGCGGGCCTATGACTACTTCTTCTTTCACTACTCACAGACGCCCTTGCTCGTCGTCAGCTGTGCCGCGGTCGATTTCGGCGATATCGAGACCGATCTCACCGACCTCATCCAGGAAATCCAGCTGATGCCGGGCGGTACCCGGTTCTACGTTCCGGCGGGCGGATGAGCCTCACCGGTTGCTGCCGGGAGCTAGTTAGGCGTTTTCGCCCACTTGCCGGCCGGAAGATCCGTTGCTACCCTGAAAACATACTTTCGAAAAATCGAATCATGAAGCTCGACCTCTCTCGCGAGGGGAAGGCCGGCCTGAATCCCGCGTCGCGCGACATCGTGTCCGGCGCCGTTCACCTATTGCCGGAGGTTTTTATGTATCAACCAGAGACCGCGCCCGCCACCGCCCGCCCAGTGTTCTACAAGCGCCAGTACATCGTCGACAAGCCTTTTCAGTTCCGGCTCATCGGTACGCTTTTTTCGATCTCGTGCGCGAACTCGTTGTTTTTCGCCGTGATCGTCTACTTCATGTATGACGGTCACCTCAAAGTCTTCTACGACGTCGCGCCGCGCGAAGGGGCGACGCCCCTTCTCTCCTTGCCGGCGTTGTTCGGCGCGTCCGTGCTCTTCGTCACGATCTTCGGTCTGGCGGTGTCCGGCATCGTCGCGCTCTACATGAGCAATCAGATCGCGGGGCCGCTGTTTCGGACGAGACAGCTCCTCGAGCGGGTGGGCGCCGGCGATCTTCGTTTTCAGCTCCGCTTTCGTCACAACGACTTTCTCACGGATTTCGGCGATGCCTTCAACCGCATGGGCGACGAGCTGCGACGGAGCACGGAAGAGGAGATTCAGGCGCTGGATGCCATCGAGGATGTCGCCTCCGATCGTGACGCCGTGGTCGCTAAAGTGCGGGAGTTGTCCGCGAGAAAGCGCGCCACCGTGAGCGAGACCGACGCGCTCGTGTTGTCTTTTCCTGATGGAGAACCGGTGGCGGTCGCCGCGCGTTAGCCGCGTGGCGGAACCTCGTTGCTTGCTTTCACCCTCGAGGGAATTGTCGTATCATCAGTGTCCCCCAAAATTCCGAACAGAACGGGTGCCTTCGAACGGTCATGAGCAAGCGCAAGGATGATAGTCCCTTTGCTGGCGGCACAGCCTACAGCGATATCCTTGGTGTGGACCCCGATCGCATCAAGAGGAAGGTACGCCAAGGTGGCCTCGATCGTTCCAACCTGCTGAACTCGAACGATTTGTTCGGAGATATCATCGAGGACCTCCAAAACGACTCTCTCGAGAGTGCTCCATCTGCGCCGTCGGCGAAGATCTCGGGGCCCTCAACATCGAGCCAAGACCCCCGCGCGGAGGCAGTTCCCGAAGCGCAACCGGTTCAGCCGCTGACGCGAGAAGGGCCGGCGCCTGAAGACGCGCCCCCGAGCGAAGCGCCCGCCTCACTGCTCGAAGCCGCCTACTCGACGCTGCTCGAGGATCGGTCGCTCGACCTGGATGCTCCGTCCCCTGAAAAGGCCGGGGAGAAGACCTTGGAATATGGCAGCTACGTGCTGTTGGATCGCATCGCGATGGGCGGGATGGCTGAAGTGTTTCGCGCGAAGCGCACCGGCGTCGAGGGGTTCGAGAAGGTCGTCGCGGTCAAGCGGATCCTGCCTCATCTGTCGAACAATAGTGAGTTCGTTGCGATGTTCGTGGCCGAGGCGAAAATGGTGGCGTCTCTGACCCACCCGAACATCGCCCAAATTTTCGATCTCGGGAAGATCGACGACACCTATTACATCGCGATGGAGCTCGTGGAAGGCCACGATCTCCGAACCATTCTCACTCGCGCTCGGATGTTCGAGACGCAGATGGGGGTGGATCTCGCGGCCGTCATCGCCGCTCGAGTGTGCTCCGCGCTCGAATATGCCCATCGCCACCGCGACAGCGACGGTGTCGAGCTTCGGATCGTCCACCGCGACGTCAGCCCGCAAAACATCCTGGTGTCGAGCGAGGGCGAGGTCAAGCTCGTCGATTTCGGCATCGCTCGAGCGGCTTCGAAAGCGTCGCACACCGACAGCGGCTCCTTGCGAGGAAAGCTTCTCTATATGTCGCCCGAGCAGGCCTGGGGCAAGCCCCTCGACAATCGCTCGGACATCTTTTCGCTCGGCAGCGTGTTTTTCGAGGCGTTGACCGGACGGCCGCTATTCAGCGGCGCCTCCGACATGAGCATCCTCGAGCGCGTTCGAGAAGCCAAGATCGTGACCCCGTCCTCGCTCAACCCGGCGGTGCCGATAGAGCTCGAGGCGGTCGTTACCCGTGCCCTCCAACGCGATCCCTCCGCGCGCTACCAGGACGCGTCCGAGATGCTCTTGGATTTGGACACGTACCTTCGGAGAAGGCCGGCGGTCGGGCCGGCGACGCTCGCGAGCTTCATCCAGGAGCTGTTCGAGCGGGAGCCGCCCGCCTAGATGGTCGCCCGGGGAGATCAGAAATTGTCGACGGAACGTCAAGACGACATGATGCCGCTGACGCAGCAGGAAGCAGAGGTTCTCCGTCGTCGGCTCGCGATCGCCCGCCAGCAGCTGGCCGAAATTGATAGCGCGATCGAGCTGGAGCTCAGACACGCCCGGAAGCGTATCGAGGCATTGCACGAGAAACGGGCCGAGCCGCTGAAGGTGTACGGGGCCGCGTGCACGATGCTCGGCATTCGCAACGAGTTCGACGAGGGCTGAGCGACGGCGGTCGCGGCCCGGTTTGACCCCCCGCGGGGGCGCTGCTACGATTCAATTCGCGCCGTATGAGCTGGTTCAAGAAAGCCAAAACCCCGCTGGCGCCGGCAAAGCAAAGCCGGGTGCCTGAAGGTCTGTGGACCAAGTGTAAGGAATGTTCCGAAATTCTCTACACCAAAGAGGTCGTCAAGAACCTGAGCGTTTGCCCCAAATGTAACTACCACATGGGGCTTACGTCGTTCGAGCGGGCGAGATCCTTGCTCGATGACGGCCGCTTCGAGGAGTTGGATCAAGGTTATGGCTCCAACGACCCGCTCGAGTTCTCGGACACGAAACGCTACAAGGACAGGCTTCGCGTGAGCAAGGAAAAGACCGGACTGGACGACGCCGTGCTCATCGCTCAGGGCGAGCTGCAGGGGATTCCCGTCGTCGTGGCCGCGATGGAGTATGGATTCATCGGAGGCAGCATGGGGGTCGTGGTGGGTGAGAAAATCACCCTCGCCGCGGAACGGGCTCTCGAACAGCGCAATCCACTCCTCATCATTTCTCGCTCCGGCGGGGCGAGGATGCAAGAAGGCGCGATGTCGCTGATGCAAATGGCCAAGATCAGCGCCGCTCTCGGGCGGCTCGATGACGCGAAGATCCCCTATCTCTCCATCCTGACCGACCCCACGACCGGAGGCGTCACTGCGAGCTTTGCGATGCTGGGTGATATCAACCTCGCGGAGCCCAAGGCGCTCATCGGCTTCGCGGGACCACGGGTCATCGAGCAGACGATCCGCCAGCCATTGCCGGCGGGCTTCCAGCGCTCCGAGTATCTTCTCGAGCACGGTATGCTCGACATGATCGTCGAGCGCCGAGAGATGCGGCACCTGTTGGGACGAATTTTGCGGTTCTTCACGGAGCCGGTGGTCCGAGGCGCCGCCCGAGCGGCCGCCGAGCCTGCCTCCGTGCCGGTGGCCCGGCCAGAGCCGGTGTCTTGATCCGGACCTACGAAGAAGCCCTCGATTACCTGAGAAGCCGAGAAAAGTTCGGCATCAAGTTCGGTCTCGAGAATATCGACCGCCTGGCCGAAGCCTTGGGGCGACCGGAGCGAAAGTACCGCTCGGTCCTCGTGGCCGGGACGAACGGCAAAGGCTCGACGGCGTCTCTACTGACATCCATTTTGCGAGCGAGCGGCCTGCGCATGGGACGCTACACGTCTCCGCACATTCTCGACATCTCCGAGCGATTGAGCGTCGATGGTCAGGACATTTCGAAAGAGGCGCTGACCGATGCGGTGAGCCGCGTCGCCAGAGTGGCCGGAGCAGTCGGAGAGCCGACGTTTTTCGAGGCGATGACCGCCTGCGCGTTTTGGTACTTCGCCGAGCGTGAGGTCGACGTCGCCGTGTTCGAGGTCGGGATGGGGGGGCGCTGGGATGCGACCAACATCGCGCCCGCCGAGCTCTCGGTGATCACGCCGATCGGGTTCGACCACGAGCATTTCCTCGGCGACACCTTGGAGGCCATCGCGGCCGAGAAAGCGGCCATCATCAAGGTGGGTCGCCCGGTCGTTATCTCGAAGCTCTTGCCGGAGGCCGAAGCCGTGGTCGTCTCCGAGGCGGAGCGGCAGAACGCGACCCTGATCCGCGCCTCGGAGGGTGTTTCGATCCGCGCGCGGCCATCGGAGGCCGGACAGGCCGTCGAGCTCGAGACGCCCGAGACGCATTACGGGCCGATCACACTTCCTCTTCTCGGCGAGCATCAGCTCGACAACCTAGTGCTCGCAGTGCGGGTGGCGGAAGTGCTCTGCCCCAAGCTGTTGGTCGAGCAAGTTCGACAGGGAGTCGCCGCGACGACGTGGCCGGGCCGGCTCCAGCGGCTCTCCGGCCGTCCGGCATTCTTGCTCGACGCGGCGCATAACATCATGGCGGCGGAGCAACTGGGGTGGTTTCTCGAAGCCCATCCACACCCGAATCGTGTGCTTCTGTTCGGGGTGATGAAGGACAAGAGAGTCTACGAGATGCTCGAATGCTTACTCCCGCACGTCTCCCACTTCGTCGCCACCCGGCCGGAGATGTCTCGAGCGCGCGGACCGGCCCCTCTGGCTCAGTGGGCGCAGGACAGAGGCACGACGTCGTTGGCGTTCGATTCTTCGAGCGGGGCTCTCGAAAAGGCCCGAGAGCTCGCCGGACCCGACGGAGAGATCATCGTAGCAGGGTCAATCTTTCTTCTCGGAGAAGTGGTCGCGTTGTTGGGAGAAGCTAGCGCTGCCCCCGGCGCCGCTCACCGGGCCGAGCGAACTCCTGCGTGATGTAGTTTCTCCACCTTGCCCTTGACGGGTGCCGAGACTTATCCTCGGGTCGTCGTGACGACGGTCCGTGACCAGCAGACGCACCCGGCGGTGGAGCCTGAGGAGATCCGTTCCCAGCTAGCCCGTATGCTCGACGACGAGGTGTTTCGCACCTCGCCGCGGCTCTCGGCGTTCCTGCGTCACGTCGTAGAACGGAAGCTCGAGGGCAAAACCGACGATCTCGGCGAGTTCGCGATCGCGCACGAGGTATTCGGTCGCGACGCGTCGTTCGATTCTCGCATCGACTCCATCGTTCGCGTTTCGGCCAGAAAGCTGCGGGCGAAGCTGGTCTCCTATTACGAAGGAGCGGGCTCGTCGGATCCGATACGAATCCTTCTTCCCACTCCGGGCTACGTGCCCGCGTTCGAGGTGAACCGCGCGGCTGTGCCTTCTGCGACCGCGTCGGGGAATCGAGCGATTCGCACCCGCGCAGCTGCCGTCTCGGCAATGGCGTTTGTCATTGCGGTCGTCGCGGGAATCTTGGTCTGGATCCGTCCCGATACGCCGTCGCCCGCGTCTACCGCTATCGTGGCCGTGCTTCCCCTCCGGACGCTTCCGTCCAACGCGGCGGACGGCACGTTCGCGGAGGCGATGACGGCGGAGATCGTCGCTCAACTGGCCCAGGCGGAGGGGATTTCGGTGCTCGTGCCCAAGGAATCTCTGGATTTCGAGCAAAGCGCGGAGATGAGCGTCGACTACTTGCTCGAAGGTGTCGTGGTTCAGAGCCGCGACCGCTTGCGGCTCACGGCTCACATCACTGCCGCTGCCAGCCAGCATTTGAGCTGGGGCGACAGCTTCGAGGCTGCGGTCACGGATCCGATCGATGCACAACGCGGACTCGCGCAAGAGCTCTCGCGCGCGGTGGTCGAATCCCTCACCGGGACCCCGCCTCCGCGCGAGGGTGGGCCGAGCACCGTTCCTGGGGCTTATGTTCTTGGCAAAGCGAGCATGAACCGCTGGACGGAGCCGGCGATGCAGCGAAGCGCCGAGTCTTTTGCCCGCGCCATCGAGGAAGATCCGGACTTTGCGCCGGCATATGCGAGCCACGCCATGGCGTTGCGGATCCTTTCCTTCATGTCATCGAATCCGGACCACGATCGGCTCGCCAGAGCCCGCGCGTCAGCCGAGCGCGCATTGGAGCTCGACCCCGACCTTGCGGAGGCGCACGCCTCGCTCGGAGGCAGTGAGGTTTTCGAGCACGATTGGCAAGAGGCCGAGCGCCACTTTCGTCGGGCACTCGAGATCGACCCCGACCACGCCACGGCGCATCACATGTACGGAATGCTCTCTCTAGCCGCGACCGGCCGCTTGGAGGAAGCGGAGCGGGAGCTGCGGCGCGCGACGGCGCTGCAGCCCCTGTCGCTATGGAGTCACCTCGGGCTCGTTCCCATCCTCTATTTCCGGGAGAAGTACGACGAGGCGCTCGACCAGCTCGAGAGCACGGGAGAGCTGGCTCCCGGGATCCCAATCCTGGATCGCTTCCGCGGCCAGGTCCTGATCGCTTCCGGCGAGCCGAGCTCGGCGATCGAAGAGCTCACCCGGGCCTGGGAGCGGACCGCCGATCCAGTCGACCTCGGGCTCCTCGCTCATGCCCGCGCCGCAGCCGGCGAGACCGACGAAGCGCGGCGACTGGTCCGAAGGCTCGAGGACGCATTCGATGCTGGAACGCGGTCGCAGTGGAGTCTGGCGGTGGCGCTCGTCGGCTTGGGCGACGATGCTGCGGCCCTCGAACACCTCCGGGCTGCGTGCGAGCGCCGGGAGGTGTGGGCTTTGTATGCCGCCGTCGACCCGATCTTTCGGGACTTGCGCAGCCTTTCGGGCTTCCGCAAGATCCGGGCCGCGTTGAATCTCCATGTCGATTAAGCGGCGCCTTTTCTAACAGTTCCGGCTGTCGTTCACCCTTCTGGTAACCCTCGATTCACCTCCGATCACTTGGATCGTCCGTTTCTCTCCCGCACTCTGGGCGCAGCAAATGACGAACGGACGAGACAAGGAGGAAAGATCGTGAAAGCTCGAATCATAGTAGTGACAGGGTTGTTCTTGATGGTGGTGACTGCGGCGGGCGCCCGACAGCGGTGCAGCGTCAAAGACTTCAAGGGTGTCTACGCTTTCCAGGGGAGCGGCTCGGAAGTTCGAGACCCGTCGGCGCCGACGCCCATCGCGCTGTCCGGCGTCTTACGGCCGGACGGCAAAGGCGGGTTCGCCTACTGGATGAATGTGGTGTCCTTCGTTCCGCCCGGCGGTAGTGCGAAGACCGTCATCCGGAGCGATCTGGTCGATAACGCCCGGCAAGCGGGATCGACGCTCCGTTACGAGGTCGACGCGAACTGCCGCATGCGAATCCGCGGCGTGTTGCAGACTCCGTTCGGTCCGAGCCCTCTCGAGATCGAGGGCGGACTATCAGACGGAGGGCGCCGGGCGCTCATGCAGCTTGGCTCGCCGATAGCGATCGGGTCATGGACCGCAGAGAAAGTCCGGGGCGGCCGCTCTCGGTAATCGCCAGACGCACGTAGTCCGACGAGAAGCGGGGCGTGCCAGCGCCCCGCTTTAACTTCGAGACTCAGCGTCTCCGGCGCCGCTCACATGGCCGAGCGAACTCCTGCGTGATGTAGAGGTAGTCACCCTCACCCTTCACGATCCCGATGCCCACGACGGTGTAGTCGGGGTGGAGCAAGTTCTTTCGGTGGCCATCGCTCAACATGAGGTCTCCTAACGAGTAGTCGATGCTCGTGTGCTTGGAGACGTTCTCGCCGAACAGGCACGTTCCCGGGAGTGCTTTTTCGATGCGCTCCTCCATCGGTCGATCGAGGCGATGGTGGACTTGATCGGTGGCCGCCATCCGCTGGCTGTAAGACCGGGCGACGTCGGAGAGCTCGTCGTCGAGGCGAAGCGGCACGAGGCCGCGTGCCTGTCTCTCTATATTGATGAGCTCGGCCATGTCGTGCTCGAGAGGCTCCGGAGGCGCTACGGCCACCGTCGACATGAGCCCTACTGCCAACCACCACGACACTCCCATGTCCCATCGTAGCGTGCGAGTCACATGATAAAGTGAGAGGTTCGATGAAACATCTCCTTCGGTTGCGAGTCAACGGTGAGCCCGTGGAGGTCGCGGTTGCGGTCCATAAGAGCCTCCTCGAGGTCCTTCGCGAGGATCTCCGCCTGACGGGCACCAAGCACGGGTGTGAGCTCGGCGAGTGCGGCACTTGTACGGTGCTCGTGGATGGCGAGCCGGTGTTGTCGTGCCTGGCACTGCCGATCGAGCTGACCGAGGCCCATATCGAGACCGTCGAGGGCTTGACGGTGAACGGTGCGGCCGACCCACTTCAAGTCGCCTTCGCGGAGACGGGCGCGGCTCAGTGCGGCTACTGCACGCCCGGGATCTTGATGGCGGCCAAAGCGCTGCTCGTGAAGAACCCGTCCCCGAGTCGTCGAGAGATCCAAGAAGCACTCGCAGGCAACTTGTGCCGGTGCACCGGCTACATCCAAATCTTGCAAGCCATCGAAAAGGCGTCTCGGGGCGAAGTCTCGACCCCGCGCTCCGTTTGAGCCATGTCGACTAAAACCGATATCACTCCAGACGAATCGACGGCGGCGCCTAACCTCGAAGCGGATTCGTTGTCGATCATCGGCAAGCCGTTGATGAAGGTTGACGCGATGGCGAAGGTCGCCGGCGAGACCCTCTTCGCCGACGACCTCGCGCTTCCGCGCATGCTGTTTTGCAAGCTCAAGCGCAGTCCGCACCCCCACGCCCGGATCGTGCGCGTGGACACGTCGAAAGCCGAAGCGCAGGAAGGCGTCGTCGCGGTGCTGGTCGGCACGGAGCTTCCCATCCCGTTCGGTATTCTTCCGGTGTCGCAAGACGAGCATGCCCTTTGTATCGACAAAGTCCGCTTCGTCGGGGATCCGGTGGCGGCAGTCGCTGCTGTCGATGAAGAGACCGCGGCGGCGGCGCTGGATCTCATCGACGTCGACTACGATCTGCTGCCTCCGATCATGACGATCGAAGACGCCCTCGCGTCAGATGCGGAGCCGATTCAAACCGGCAAAGGGATTGAAGGAAACGTCCACAAAGCGGTCTCGCTCGAGTTCGGTGATGTCGACGAGGGCTTCGCCGAGGCGGACGTCGTTCGCGAGGACACGTTCTTCTTCGAGGGCAACACGCACCTTCCAATGGAGCAACATGCCGCGCTCGCCGCGTTCGGGGCCGACGGCAAGATGACGGTGTGGTCGTCCACCCAGACCCCTCACTACGTCCACCGCGCGATGGCGAAAGTGCTCGAGCTCCCACCGTCCTCGGTGCGGATCATTGCTTGTCCCAACGGCGGCGGCTTCGGCGGCAAGAGCGATCCGTTCAATCACGAGATGGTGGTCGCAAAGCTGTCGATGAAGACCCGGCGGCCCGTCAAGGTCACGCTCACGCGCGAAGAAGTCTTCTACTGCCATCGTGGTCGGCATCCGGTGAAGATGTGGATCAAGACCGGCATGAAGAAGGATGGCTCGATCACGGCCATGCACTTCCGGTCGTTTCTCGATGGCGGCGCCTATGGCAGCTACGGGATCGCGAGCTTGTACTACACCGGCGCGCTTCAGACGGTGACTTACCAGATCCCGCG
>JAJCXL010000443.1 GCA_029263435.1 Acidobacteriota bacterium
CGAGATGGTGGGCTTCATCCATCCACCGGCGAAGCCCGTCGAGCTTGCTGAGCAAGGTCTCCACCCGCGTGCGAAGGGGTTTTTGGCGGACGAGAAAATCGGTCGCCCCGCAAGCGATCGCTTGGGCGGCGACGTCGACGCTGCCGGACGCGCAGACGGCGACTATCGGCAGTTGCGGATGACGTGCCCGTACCCTTTTTGCGAGGGCGGCACCCGCCTCGGCGCCGTCGCCGAGCGCGTAGTCAATCACGACGAGACTGGGTCTTTGGCGGGCGATCCGCGAGAAAAAGCTTTTGGCCGACTGAGCGACGGTGACCCCGCCTGAGCCCGAGATAGCCTCGTGGAAGGCCGCGACCAGCGCTTGGAGCTCTCCCGACGGCGGAGACAAGATCAGGACGGACGCGACCATCGAAGTGAGACATTGTCTCATGTTTGAGAGATTGTCGCAATCATCTATTTCGCCGAATAAGAACTATCTTCATGTAAATAAAGTAGTTAACAGGTGCCTGGCACCTGGCACGATTCGTTCAATAGAAAGATATCGAAGTCAGTCGCCGACAAGGCGTCAGAAGAGAAAGGAGGGGTGGAAGAGAATCGAGTTCCGGTTGAACAAGGTTGTGGCTGAAATGAGCGCTTCGGCCTTGCTCGGCGGCCGGCTTGGCTTCTGATATGCTTTTCTTGCGGATAATGCATAGACATGCTATTTATATGCATATTATTTCGACGAAAGGCGTAACGAGCACATGAGTACCAAGAAGGTCGTCCTGGCATATTCCGGAGGTCTCGACACCTCCGTCATCGTCCCCTGGCTAAAAGAGAACTACGACGGCTGTGAGGTGATTTGCGTCCTCGCCGATGTCGGCCAAGGCGAGGATCTCGAAGCCGCGTCGAAGAAAGCGGCCGCGATTGGCGCCTCCAAGACCTACGTGGAAGATCTCCGCACGGAGTTCGTCCGCGATTACGTCTTTCCCGCGCTCAGGGCCGGGGCTCGCTACGAAGGGCTCTACCTGCTGGGAACCTCGCTCGCGCGTCCGCTCATCGCGAAGCGTCAAGTCGAGATCGCGCTCGCGGAAGGCGCGCAATATGTCGCGCATGGCTGTACCGGCAAAGGCAACGATCAAGTCCGCTTCGAGCTCACGTTTCAGGCGCTTGCACCGCAGCTGGAGGTGATCGCTCCGTGGCGTACGTGGGATATTCGTTCCCGCGAAGACGCTCTCGACTACGCCGCGAAACATGGCATCCCCGTGAGTCAGAGCAAAGAGAACATCTACAGTCGAGATCAGAACCTGCTTCACTTGAGTCATGAAGGCGGGGTCTTGGAAGACCCTTGGACGCCGCCCCCCGACAACCTCTACCAGCTCACCGTTGGCCCTGAAGACGCGCCGGACGAGCCCGAGCACGTGGAGATCGGATTCGAGCGCGGCACTCCCATCTCGGTGAACGGAAAGCTCCTCGAGCCGGTCCCGTTGCTCGAGACCCTGAACGCGCTCGGACATCGACACGGGGTGGGACGCCTGGATATCGTCGAGAATCGTTTGGTAGGGATGAAATCGAGAGGGGTCTACGAGACCCCCGGCGGCTCGATCTTGCACGAAGCGCATCCCTCGCTCGAGAGCATCACGCTCGACCGTCAGACGTCACACTTCAAGGCCGGCCTCGCCATCCGCTACGCCGATCTCGCCTATGACGGTCAGTGGTTCTCGCCGCTTCGAGAGGCCCTCGACGCGTTCGTTTCCTCGACACAGGAGACCGTCACCGGCGACGTGCTCGTCCAGCTCCATAAAGGGAGCGTCAAGGCGGTCGGGCGACGCTCGCCCTACAGTTTGTACTCGGAGCAGTTCGCGACCTTCGGCGCGGACGACGTCTATGACCAAGCCGACGCCAAAGGCTTCATTCGCTTGTTCGGGCTGTCGGAAAGAATTCGCAACCTCGTCTCCAAAGCGAACCCGTCGCACCCGTCGCCGTGGCTCGCGAAGTGGCTCGGGGACGAGAAAGACGCTGAGCGATGAAGCTCTGGGGGGGGCGATTCGAAAAATCCACCGCGCCCGAGATGGACGCGCTCGGAAGCTCGATCGGGTTCGACCGCCGGTTGGCGTTCGAAGACGTGCGCATCAACCGCGCCTACTCCCGTGAGCTGAGAGCGGTCGGGGTGCTCACCGACGCTGAGCTCGCCACCATTCTCGAGGGCTTGGATCGCGTCGAGGCGGAGCTTCGTACCCACCCGCCTCTCGAGGACGAGGACATTCACACCGCCGTCGAGCGAATGCTCGCCGCGTCGATCGACGATCCCGAGATCGCCTCCAAAGTCCCCACCGGAAGGAGCCGGAACGACCTCTCGGTGACGGAGCTGCGGCTGTATCTCGCGAGCGCTCTCGACTCCACCCTAGAGGCAGTGACCCAGCTCGAAAAGGCTCTCGTGGAAGCCGCTTCCCGATGTCGCGACGCGCTCTTGCCCGGCTACACCCATCTTCGCCGCGGCCAACCCGTCGTCTTCGCGCAGTACCTGCTCGCCTACTTCTGGGCGCTCGACCGCGACCGAGATCGTCTTCGTGCCGCGCGGGGCCGCGCTCTCGGTCTTGCGCTCGGAGCCGGAGCGTTGGCGGGGAACCCGTTCGGCATCGATCGTGGCCGGCTGGCGGAGGAGCTCGGTTTCGAATCGGTGCTCCCCAATAGCATCGACGCGATCTCCTCGCGCGACCACCTGCTCGAGCTTCTGTCTGCCGCGGCGATCCTCGGTACGAACCTCTCGAGGATGTCCGAGGACCTGATCCTGTGGTCGAGTGCGGAGTACGGCTTCGTCGTCATCGACGAAGCCTACGCGACGGGCAGCAGCCTCATGCCCCAGAAGCGAAATCCGGATAGCCTCGAGCTCATCCGCGGAAAGTCCGGTCGGCTGGCGGGAAACCTCGTCTCTCTCCTCACGACGGTCAAAGGCCTTCCGACCGGCTATCAGCGAGACCTCCAGGAAGACAAAGAGCCGGTCTTCGACACCCTCGATACCCTCCATCTCGTCTTGCCCGTGATGGAAGGGGTCATCCGTACTCTCGAGATCGACCGCGACCAGATGTCGCGCGCGCTGTCACCGGATCTTCTCGCGACCGACCTGGCGGAGTATCTCGTCAGGAAAGGCGTCGCCTTCCGCAACGCTCACGGGATCGTCGGACAGGTGCTCCGCAAGGCATCGGAGAAAGGTGTCGCGCCGGGCGAGCTCACCGTGTCCGAGCTTCGTGAGTTCTCGCCTCTATTCGACGACGGCGTGGCGGAAGTCTGGGATTACCAAAAGTCGGTCGAAAGACGGGACAGCGAAGGCGGAGTCTCTCTCCGGGCCATCGACGAGCAGATCCAAAAAGCCGCCCAACGGCTCTGAGCCCACCG
>JAJCXL010000444.1 GCA_029263435.1 Acidobacteriota bacterium
GGCGAGCCACATCTTGTTCAAGACCGATCCCGGGGTAGACGAGGCAACCGTCCGCGAAAAAGCGGATGCCGTCCTCGCGCGAGTGAATCAAGGTGAGGATTTCGCGGAGCTGGCGAAAGAGTTCTCCGAAGATACCAGCGCCGCGAATGGCGGAGACTTGGGTACGTTCGGTCGAGGTCAGATGGTCCCGGAGTTCGAGCAGGCCGCCTTCTCCTTGCCGGTGGGAGGCACGAGTGATCTCGTCAAGAGCACGTTCGGTTTTCACATCATCCGCGTCACGAACAAGCAGGAAGGGCTCACGCAGCCTCTAGATTCCGTGACCGAGCAGATCCGCTCGACCTTGACCCAAGAAAAAGCGCGTGATCGGATGGAAGCGGCCATCACCAGCGCGGCCGAGAAGCTACGCGCGAGCGGCGCCATCGACGCGCTCACGCCCGACTACCCGCTGCTCGTGCCTCAAGACACGGAGTTCTTCGGCAAAAACGATCCGTTGCCGCAGCTTTCGAACTCCACGGAAGCGAGTCGGCTCGCATTCGAGGTCGATATCCAAGGGATTACCCCCGCGATCCCGTTGGGTTTCGGCGGCGGCTACGCGTTTTTGCAAGTTCTCGAGGAGAGAGAGGCCGGCGTACCGACATTCGAAGAGGTAAAAGCTCGGGCCAAGACTCTCCTCACAGACGCGCGCGCGCTCGCACTCGCCAAAGCAAGAGCCCAAGAAGTGAGAGAGCAATTGGTCGCGTCGGGACCGGAAGGAGCGGGCATCGAGCTCGAGACGGTCGAGGCCTTCTTCCGCGGATCCGAGCTGCCTCAGGCCGGGCGCTCCGCCGGGGTGGAAGCGAAAGCGTTCGAGCTTCCCGAGGGCGAGTTCTCGCAGCCGGTCGTAGCCGATAACGGTTTCGTCATCTTCCGCGTGGTAGAGAAATCCGGCTTCGACCCAAGCGCATTTGCGGACGAGAAAGCGCGATTCCAAGAGCAGATCGTGGGCGAGCGACGCGCCAGAGTCTGGGGTGCTTTCGTGGCCAACTTGCAATCGAACTACGAAGTACGCATTGATTGGCAGTCCATCCGTGGACTTCTAGGCTGAGCTTTTCTACGAGAGAGACCCCCTCATGAACTTAGACTTACGCGAAAAGGACGGCGTCACCATACTGGTTCTCGGCGGTCAGCTGACCGGCGGTGCCGGCGACGAGCAATTTCGGGAAGCGATCGACACTCTTCTAGCTGCCGGACGCACTCAAATTCTCGTTGACTTCGCGGACATCACTTTCATGGATAGCACCGGGATGGGTGAGCTCGTATCAGGCCACCGAACCGTCGAGCGCTTCGGGGGCAAGCTCAAGATTCTCAACGCCAACAAGCGCGTGCACAACTCCCTGACAATGGCGAGGCTGTTGCCGATTTTCGAGGTTTTCGACGACGAGCGCAAGGCGCTGGGAAGCTTCGCTCCGGCAAGCTCTGCCGAGCGCTAGTCCGCGCGAGCGCTCATTCGTGGCGTAGCGCTTCCACCGGCTTACGACGGGCCGCCGCGAGAGCTGGATAGATTCCGAAGCCGACGCCCGTCCCCACGGCCAGTGCCATTGCCGAGACGAGCGCGGTCGCGCTCAGCGCCGTAGGCCACCCCGCATAGGCCGACACGGCAAACGATCCGACGATGCCCAGTAGCACGCCGCTGATGCCGCCGACCCCGGTCAAGAGCAGCGCCTCTACCAAGAACTGTTGCGTGATGTCGCTCCGGCTCGCACCGAGACAGCGTCTGATACCCACTTCGCGGGTCCGCTCGCTGACGTTTGCGAGCATGATGTTCATGATGCCGATGCCACCGACGATGAGCGAGATGGCAGCCACCGCGCCGACCACGACATTGAACTGAAACCGCGCACGCTCATAGCCCGCGATGAGCTCCTGAGGCACGACGAGCTCGAAGTCGACAGCGCCTCGATGCCGGCGCGCGAGCACCGCCTCTATGAGCCGTGCGGATTCACGCACCGCGTCGGCATCACGGATTCGGATCGCGATCTCATCGACGCGATTAGAGGCGTCGTGCACCGAGCTCAGTGGTACGAACGCGACCCGATTGATGTTGCGGACCGAGAGTCTGGAGCCGCGCCTCGACCGCTCCCGAGACTCCAGCGCCCCCACGACGCTATACCAGTCTCCCTCCACCCGCACCCGACCGCCGATCGGGCTTTCATGAGGAAACAGCGATTCGGCGAGCTCATGTCCAAGGACCACGACACGCTTCTGCTCGCGTACGTCGATGTCGGTGAGAAAACGACCTTCACCCAAGACGAGCTCCTCCGTCCCGACGAAAGAGGGTGTCGTCGCCACGAGCGTCGCTTCGACGCGATGCTGATCTCGCACCATCTGTTCGGAGCGCTCCCGCAACGGAGCGAGGCTCGCGACCGTGGGCACGATGTCGGCGATCGCTTGGGCATCATCGACGCTCAGCCCCGGGGATTGTAGGGTGCGCGCGTCGAACTCGGTCTGCTGCGAGACCTCACCCGCTCTGACGGATACGCGGTTTATCCCCATTCGGCCCACCTCGGCGAGGATCTCTCGTCGGGCACCCTCTCCCACCGATAGCATCGCGATGACGGCCGCGACCCCGAAGACGATCCCGAGAGCAGAGAGCATGGAGCGCATGCGGTGAAGCATGAGACCCCGCCATGCCAGGCGCGTCAGGGCTTTAGGTCTCATCGAAGGCTGTCCCGAATCACTTTGCCGTCGGAGAGCTCGACCACCCGGTGAGCTCTGGCGGCCACGCTTTGATCGTGGGTGACGAGCACCAAGGTGCGTCCTTCGGCGACCAGCTCATCCAGCAAAGCGAGCACGGATTCGCCGGTATCGACGTCCAGGTTTCCGGTAGGCTCATCCGCTAGCAGAAGCTCGGGCTCATTGACGAGCGCTCGGGCGAGCGCGGCTCTTTGCGCTTCTCCTCCGGAGAGCTCCGAGGGTCGATGAGAGCTCCGTTCGTCGATACCCAGTCGCTGGAGCAAGCCGGAAGCGCGCGCGCGCCACTCGTGCTCGGGGCGGTCGCTGTAGAGAAGCGCGGTCTCGACATTCTCCAAAACGCTCATCTGAGGAATCAGGTTGAACGACTGGAACAAGAACCCAATGAAACGATTGCGAAGACGGCTCGCTTGTTTATCATCCAGGGTCGCGGTATCGACGTCCTCGAGAAACACTTGACCGCGCGAGGGCTGATCCAAACAACCGAGCAAATTGAGAAGGGTGGACTTGCCCGAGCCTGAGCGGCCGACGATGGCCACGAAGCTCCCCCTTTCGATATCGAGCGTGACACCGGATAGGGCGTCGAGCGACACTCCCGCTCTCGGATAGACCCGGTGTACGTCGATGATGCGCGCGAGTGCCGTCATGACAAGCGATCCGCAGCGATCCTGAACTTCGGAGCGGAGACGATCGCGATCAAAGGGGCCGCACCCTCGCGCTCAGGGCGTGGCGGGTACCACGTCGAGAATCCCAGGAAGCGGCTCGCTTCCCAGGCGAGTGTCTCGGTCATCGGGGTCTCGGAGCAACACGCGCTCGTCGAGCTCCAGGCCCTGCTCGATGACGATGTGGTTGTCGTTGGACGGTCCCACGAGCACCTCTCTCGGCTCGGGCGTTGCCCGCGCGGCCACATACACGTAGTGCTTGCCCCCGCGCTCGAACACGGCTTCGAGTGGCACGTAGCGCGCGTTTTCCAGGTGGTCGACGAGTAGCTCGACCCGCGCCGACATCCCCGGGCGCAACCGAGGATCCACGTCCTCGACGAGAATGGTGACGCTGAAATACTTTCCGCCCCGCCGCGCCTCGTCCGCTTGTGCCAGCGTACCGATGAAGCTCACTTCGCCGGAGAGCTCGATCTCCGGGTAGGCGTCCACCGAGATGGAGACCCGCTGATTCTTCTCGACTTTGTAAATATCCGTTTCCCGAACGTGGGTCTCCACGATCATCCGGGACAGATCCGGCATCATGATCAACGGCTGGTTCGGCCAGACTTGATCCCCGACTTGAACTTTTCTCTTCTCGCTGCCGAAGAACACTTCCTTGTAAATGACGAGGCCGGACACGCTCGCGCGGATCTCACATCGATTCAGGTTCTCGCTCTGGAGCTCCACTTTGGAGAGAAGCTCGGCATATTTGCTCTCCGCGAGCTTCAACGTCGCACTCGCCTGGCTCAGTCGAAACGTGTTGGCCCTCGACGCTTGTCGCATGCTCTCCTTGCTGTTGGTCAGCGCGGATCGCGACCCTTCCATCTCAGCCGGTCGGGTGTATTGAAGGTAGGTACGATGCTTGATCTCCAGAAGCTCGAGGTCTTCGAGCGCTTTGTCGACGGCCTGTTTCGCGCGGTCGAGCTCGAGCTTGGTAATGAACCCCTCGGCGAGGAGAGGCTTCAGGTCCTCATAGCTCGACTCCGCTTTCACGAGCTCACGCTTCGCTTGCGAGAGCTGCGCGGCGGACTCTGCCTCCGCGAGCTTGCCTTTGCCTTCGACGACGCTTTCGAGCTCCAACTCAGCGAGGCGAACTTTGTCTCGCGATTCGGTGAGCTCCTCGTTCGAAGCGATCACGAGGAGTTTTTCTTCCTCTCGCGCTTTGATGAGCTCCGCCTCCGCTTGCGCGAGCTGAGCTCGGGTCTGGTCGAGCTCTTCCGTGAACGGCTGAGCATCGAATTGTACGAGAACATCCCCAACGTTCGCGTGTGCCCCCTCCGGGAGGATCTCCAAGATCTTGGCTTGGCTTCCCGGAATGGAGGACGAATAGGTCACGGAGCGAAGCGCCTGCAACGTGCCGCTCTCCACGATCCTCACGTCGAACGGGCCTTCGAGCACCGCCGACAACAAGAGGCCGTCGGAGGAGCGCGACCCGGACAAGCTGCCCACGACGAGCACCAACAAGAACAAACCGCCGGCTCCGAAAGAACGCCTCGGGTGTAGACGCATCCAACGCCACGTGCCCGACAGGAGTTGTCCCCACCGAGTCGGCTCCTTGACCCATTCCGAGAGAGGCCGCGCGCTTTCACTCATGGATGATGCCGTGCACTCGGAAGAAAGTTGCCCGGAGCGAACTCGGTCTCTATGTCGAGCGAGCCCGTCACGCGCTTGAGCTGGATTTGGGCGACGTGGTGATCGGTAACCAACGAGACGTAATTGCTCCTCGCTTGGATCAAGTTGTTCTCCGCATCGATGATATCGAAGTTACTCGCGAGCCCGCGCTGGTAGCGCAACGTCGCGAGACGGAGCTGCTTCTCCGCGAAGTCGATGTTGCGCTCCTGCAAGAGAATGCTCTTGCCGACCCGCTCGACACTACGCGCCGCGGCTCTCACTTCGTTGACGACGTTGTACTCGACGAGCCGCAAGGAACGTCGTCTCGCATCCACATCGATCTGAGACAAAGCGAACGACGCGTTCTCGGAGGTACGGTCCACCGCATAGCTCGTCGATAAGAACACGTTGAACGCGCTGTCCTGGAAACCGAAGCTCGAGATCAAGCTGTCGCCGATGCCCCGTTTCTCGTAGCGCATGTTCAAATCGAGCTGGGGCAGCAAGCTCTGCTTGGACACCGCGAGACCGCGCTGGGAGTCGGTGATTCGATCCCGCTCCTCGCGCACTTCGATTCGGTTCTGGAGCGCGAGCTCGGTCATTTCATTGAGATCGATGGCAAGGGGCCGGTATTCCGGCTCGACCACTTCGATCGAGACCCGCTCGTGGGGACCCAGTCCCAAGTTGAATTTGAACGCATCGTGGGCGAGCTCGAGCGCTTCGCTTCGGAGAATCATGGAGTCTTCGGCCTGAGAGAGCTGTAGCTCCGCGCGAAACACGTCCAGCTTGGACGCGAGGCCGACTTCGAGCCTGGCCTCCGAGGCCCGCAGAAGCTCTTTGGTCCGTTCGACCGACTTCTCCGCGACCTCGACCAAGCCGCGTTGCCGAACGATATTGAAGTAGCTCGCCACGACGTCGACGGCGAGTCGCTGACGCGTCAAGTCCAAATTGCGCTCGGCACCTTGGACGCCGCGGCGGGAGTTCTCGAGATCGAAGGTCGTCGCCCGCTGACCGAAGCCACGCAACAGCGGCTGCGTGACACCCAAGGAGATGCTGGAATTGTTGAAGTTTCCGAGACTGCTATTCGTCGCATCCGAACGGTAGCTTCCAGTCACGGTGGTGCCGAACGACAACAGCCGAGACGCCTCCAACCCGAAGCGCTGGTCGATGGTGGACTGATCGCCCAGGCCCCGTGCGTAAGACGGGGTCAGCTTGAGGTTGAATCGCGACTCGGAGACTTGCTTCGAGATCTGCGCGCCCTGCACGACGTCGAGGGTCGATAAGAGCTGCAGGTTGTTGACCAGCGCGAGCTGCACCGCCTCTTCCAGGCTCAGCACTCGCTCCGGCGCGATCGCGTTTTGGGCACCGGCCGAGAGCACACTCGTCCCGAGGACGAGCGAAAGGCCCACCGCAAGCACTTCGCGCATGGTCATATTTTAGCATCGGCGGGGACCTCACGCTCGTGAGGCCCCCGCCGGTTTCTAAGGTGCGATCTCGTATTGCAGCCGGATGCGTTCTCCGGCCTGGCCGGAGACCCTTACGATGATGGACTGCGGCCCTCGCCCGACTTCGGTGCCCTCGAGCAAGCGCAAGCTCCCCGGCACGAGACCGGCTCGAGAGAAGTCGAATCTCCACAACGCCGGCTCACCGAGCGGCTCCATGAGCACTGCTTCCACGACCTGGCGCCCCGGGCCCGCCTTGTAGCGATGTTGTGACGGACCGGCCCCCCGAATCGGCTGAGCGGTGCCTCCCGGAAACAAGATCTGCGCGCTGGCGCGCGATCCTTCGGCGACGGACAGCTCGCTGATAAAGGAGACCTCTTTCGAGCTTCGCAAGCTCTCTTCGTAGAAGCCGCACATGCCGAACTCTCCATCGGCGAGACAGACTTCCTTGGTAATGGTCGATTCCGAGCCGTCGAGACCCGTCACAGTAAGACGCACATCGAACGCCGTCACGAAACACTCGACCCAGTCGTGCTGGACCACCTGTCCACTGAGCGCGACAGGCGAGCCGTACTGGCCGTTCACGTCGAGCAGCCACTGATAACTCGCGATATCTCCGGTCGACGGCGTCGCGTCGAACCGACCGTGACAAACGTTTTGATTCACGGGACTGGCGCTGAAATCGGCCACCGCGGGCTGGAGAACGGGCTCGACCCGAACTCTCCGAGTCAGGGTGTCTTCATCGAGCAAGCGCGCGCCGAGCCCGGAGGTCGTTCCGGCTCTTCGCACGGTGAGCACCATCGTATAGTCGCCGGGAACCGGCCACACTACCGTTAGAAACGCCTGTCCGGTACGCACCCGGCCGTCGCCGAGCTCGATGGTGATGTCGAGCGGGCCGCCTTCGGAGCAGCGTGCGTCGATCGTGAGCGGCTCGTTCACTTCGACCATCGCGTCGATCGGATCGAACCGGACGCAAGCTTTGACTTCTTGGTTTCCCGAGCCGACCCCTGGAGTCGGCGGCGGAAGCGGCGGCGCCGGGGGACCCGCGACGACGGGCGTGCTCGGCGACACCGGCGGAGGTGCGGAGTCCCCGCCACCGGCGAGAAGAGCCGCGGCAGCAATGCCCGCTCCGGCAGCGACGCCGCCGACGACGAGCGCCGTCGAGCTTCCACCGGTCGTCGAAGCGACGGCGCCGGTGGAGCTGATGAACCCGCTAATTCCCAGGCTCTTGAAACCGGGCGCGAGCTGCGGCCCGGATACGGTCGAGCCCAACACGATGCGGGGATCGTCACCGGGAAAGAACATGGATGCGGGATTTCGGCGACGGCACTCGGAAATGCTCGAGACCTCGGCGATGCGCTCCTCGGTTCTCGCGGAGGTGTAGTCTCGGGTCACCGCCTCCACGTAGTAGTGCACCCGAGGACAGC
>JAJCXL010000445.1 GCA_029263435.1 Acidobacteriota bacterium
TCTGATCGTCGTCGGCATGAACCACCGCACCGCGCCCATCGAGGTGCGCGAACAAGTGGCGTTCACTGAGCCGGAGATCAAAGACGTCTTGGAGCGCACCCATAGCGAGACGACCCTGGCCGAGGCCATCTTGCTCTCGACCTGCAACCGGACGGAGTTCTATGGTCTTTCGAACGACAATGGGGCGGCGGAGATGTATGTCCGCAATCTCCTGGCGAAGGAGAAACACGTCGACCTCGATGCCCACCCCGGCTACGCCTATACCCTGACTCGTACGGAGTCGGTACGACACCTTTTGCGAGTGAGCGCCGGGCTCGACTCTCTGATCCTCGGCGAGTCTCAGATTCTCGGCCAGGTAAGGCGAGCGCACGAGCTCTCGCTCGAGAGTCGCGCTTGCGGGGTGGTCATGAACCGCATTCTCCAAGCCGCCATCGTGGTAGGACGTCGGGTGCGTAACGAGACCCAGATCGGCACCGGAGCGGTATCGATCGCGAGCGCGGCGGCAGAGCTCGCGGGGAAGATCTTCGCCGACCTATCTTCCCGAAAAGTGTTGCTCATCGGCGTGGGAGAGATGGGCACCCTGCTGGCGCGACACATGATCGAGCGCGGTGTCTCCTCGCTCATTATCGCCAATCGGACGTTCACCAAGGCCGAGCACTTGGCCACCCAGCTCGCCGGCGAAGCGATTCCGCTCGACCGTGCGACCGAAGCTCTGACGAGCGCAGATATCGTCATCAGCTGTACCGGAGCGACGACCCCTATCGTCAATGCGGACATGATGGCCCGGATCGTCGACCAGCGCTCGGGACGCCCGCTCTACGTGATCGACATCGCGATGCCTCGCGACTTCGATGCCGCCATCGGTAAGCTAGACGGGGTCTTCCTCCACGACATCGACGATATGAACGTTCTGGTAGACAAGAATCTCGACGTGCGGCGCGCCGAGATTCCGAAAGCGGAGACCATCGTCGAGCAGGAGTTGGAGCAATTCGGAGCGTGGAAGGCGTCCCTCGCAGCAACGCCTCTGATCAAAGCGATCCGCGAGCACGTCCAAACGCTTCGCGCTCAAGAGCTCGCGCGGCACCAGAAACGATTTTGCGAAGCGGACCAAGCCCAGGCCGAGCTTCTCACCGAGAGCCTCGTCAACAAGATCCTTCATCCGCTCATGAGCACGGTGCGCGAGTGGAGCGATTCCGGGGAGCTCGGCGCGGTTCGGATCGACACGCTCTACGAAGCGTTCGACCTCGAGCGCCCGATCAAGCGCGAGCCTACCGAACGCTGATGTCCTCGCGACCAATCCGTGTCGGCAGTCGCGACAGCGCGCTGGCACTCGTACAAGCGAATATCATCCTGAAGCTGCTCGAAGACGCCGGAGCAACGACGGAGCTGGTGCACATTCGAACCCATGGTGACGAGGTCACGGATCGCCCTCTGAGCCAGGTGGGGGGCTCGGGGCTGTTTATCAAAGAGATCGAGACGGCATTGCTGGACGAGCGCATCGACGTCGCCGTGCACAGCATGAAAGACGTCCCTTCCAAGATTGCCCCTGATTTGACGATCGCGGCCACGACGAAGCGTCTCGATCCCACGGACGTTCTCGTGGGGCCGTCGACCGGCGGCATTGCCGGGCTCTCGCGAGACGCACGCATCGCGACCGGGAGCTTGAGACGCCGTTCACAGCTTCTCTCGGCGCGCCCGGATTTGAAAATCGAGGATTTGAGAGGCAATGTGCCGACCCGCCTCCAGAAATTTCGCGACTCGGGCTGGGAAGCGATCGTTTTGGCTGCGGCCGGGCTGCATAGACTCGGATTGCTCGATCCGAGCTATCACCGGATCCCCGTCGAAGAAATGGTGCCCGCCGTCGGCCAGGGAGCCCTCGCGCTTCAGACCCGCGACGACGACAACGAAGTGATGTCGTTGGTCGCCCTCGCCAACGACCCGGCGAGCGAGACCGCGATCGCGAGCGAGCGCGCTTTTCTCGAGACAATCGAAGGAGGGTGCCAGGTCCCGATTGGGGCCTACGGCGTCATCGAAGGGACCTCCATTCAGCTCCGAGGCTTCGTCGGCTCCGTCGATGGAGCACGGCGGATCGACCGTCGGGTAGAAGGGCCCGCGGCGGACGGCGTAGCCCTTGGACACACCTTGGCCGACGAAATGTTGGCTGCGGGGGCGGCGGCCATTCTCGCGGAGAGCTCGGCGTGAAGAAGCGCGCAGAGGCGAAGCCTCTCACGGGGCGGAAGATTCTCGTCACCCGACCGCGCCACCAATCCCGCGCTCTCGCGAAACCTCTCGAAGCGTTGGGGGCCGAAGTCATCCCCGCGCCGGCGATTCGCATCGAGCCGCCCGACGATTTCGCGCCGCTCGATGCGGCGCTCTCGCGGCTCGAGGACTACGACTGGCTCGTCTTTACGAGCGTGAACGGCGTCGATGCGTTCTTCGAACGCTGCACACAGACGCCGCGCGTGCGCATCGCGGCTATCGGCCCTGCGACCGCCGACGCCATCCGTGAGCGGGGAGCGGAGGTCGAGCTCACCCCACCACGCTTCGTGGCCGAAGCGCTCGTCCAAGCGCTGTCGGAACATACGAGCCTTGGGGGAAAACGGTTTCTTATTCCTCGGGCGGACATCGCCCGAGAGACACTTCCTCGCTCTTTGTCGAAGGCAGGAGCTAGCGTGGACGTCGTCGTCGCTTATCGAACCGTCTACGACGTGGAAGAGGTAAACAAGAGCGCGAGCCTGGTCGAGCAAGATGTTCTCGATGCGGTTACGTTCACCTCCGGATCGACGGTGAGAAGCTTCTACGGAAATATCCCCCCGCGCATCCATCCGTTGGTGAGAGCAGCGAGCATCGGTCCCATCACGAGCCACGCGCTTCGCGAGTACGGGGTCGAGCCCAAGATCGAGGCCGAGGCTTATACGACGGAAGGCCTCGTCGAGGCGATTGCGAAGTACTTCAGCGAAGGAGAGCCCTCACGATGAGTCGAAACGACGAGCTGTTCGAAAGCGCGAAAGCTTACATGCCAGGCGGGGTCAATTCTCCGGTGCGGGCGTTTCGCGGGATCG
>JAJCXL010000446.1 GCA_029263435.1 Acidobacteriota bacterium
GCAACGTTCTGCAGGTAAGGCATGAAAGACGTCCCGAGGATGTTGTCCTCGTCCTGGAAGTACAACGCGAAGTCGCGGTAGTTCTCAAGGTGTGCGTTCTCAGGATACGACTTGTCGATGATGACATCCGCTTTCCAGGAGTTACCCAGGGAAATGTCTTTCCCCGTCTCCGGATCGCGATACACCGAACCGCGAGGCCCGATGATGATGCCGCCGTACAAACCGTCCCGAACGTTGGTCGTCAAGTTTCCGAAGTCCCACAACAACGCGCCATTGATGTTGTAATCCTTATGCGCGTAGTAGGTGTAAACTTTGGATTTGCCAGGCGCAACCGTCTGATCTCCAGGATTGTTTCCTACATTGATCCCCTGAGAATCCATGGGATCGAACGCCAGGTTGTTGGCGTGCAGGGAAGCGTTCCCTTCTTTCAAGCGGTTGGTCAGCTTGACTTTGATACAATCGCCGATGTTGGCGCGCAGGGTCAACGGATGTGGCATAACGCTAGAATCCGCGGCCTTGCTCACTTCGCCCTCAAGAGCGAAGATCTTGCCATTGGCGTTTGCAAGGATGAGTTTGCGCTCGAAATCAACTTCGATCTCATCCTCGGTGTTGGGATTGAATTTCAGCGCTTTGTTGATTGCCACCACGCTGAAGTTCTTCACAGGTGCGCCTGCGGGACAAAGAGTCTTTTTAACTTTCTTCTTGAACTCTTTCTCATTATTGCCAGGCAACACTTGCAAGTCTTTCTGCAATGAATCATGAACACGCAAGATCGACCAGCTACCTTCAGACAGATGAGAGGTTCTACCATCGTAATAGAGGTAGTCTCCCGCCATGCCTTGATAACCGCCTGCGGTGGTCGCCAGGTCATAACGCTCGGCGATGCCTACATGCAGAGCGTTGGTCACCCTCGAATCCCGGTCGTACCGCTCAGGGCGATAGCCATGACCGGAGAGAACAAAGGTATGCGTCTCATTCATCATGCCATGAAGAACGCGGAACACAATACTGTCACCGACATAGGCACTCAGCATAGGTGTATCCGGGTCCCTGTGCGTTCTACTGCTGAACAACTGGGAAGCGTCTTTATTGACCATCAACCTTGCAGTCAATGAAGCCGCGCGGAAGTTGAACCCGCCTCCCGTTGTGTGCGTTCCACCGTTCAGATAAGGGAAAGCCACTTCAAGCATGGTATCAGGCATCTGAAACGAGATGGACTGACCCGCGGCAATGGCATTCTCCCTCGACAATCCGGGAGGATTCCCTGCCGACACCAACTGTGCGGTGTGCGGAACCGTGTCGTGAAGCTGCACCACGATCTCGCGGAAACTGCCATTGCGGTTATACGCAAACGGCTCGGAACCGTGAATGTCGGCCACCGGACCACTGCGGATCGGTTTGCCGGTTTTCGGATCATGATACGTCGATCCCCACGGTTCCACGATGGTGGAGCCGATGCCGCCGTGCGGCCAGGTGGTGGCGCCAAACGCATGGTCATGCCAGAAGACAAGACCCATGTCGACATCCACCCACCAGCGATAACGCACATACTCGGTGCTCACGATCTCGCCTTTCTTATGAGCGTGAGTCATCGGTTGGGAAAAAGTGATCTTATACTTCCCATCCTTCGCCGGACCTTTGTTCGGGTCGGGACTCATGGATTTGATCCAACGCGCATCCTTCTTGTTGGGAACTTCGATACCGACAATGATATCCGCTCCCACATGGTAAGCAGTCGCGCCTTTGGCCATCTCGATCTCCACCGTGTCCGACCCTGCTTTGACATCTTTCAGCAGTTTTGCGTTCATCGGAACCGGCATGCCAACATGATGGCCGTCTTTCATCTTCTTACTGAACTGCGTGTAGGGTCTCATGGACTGATCGTATGAGAACCCGGAAATAACCCCGTCCGACGCCTGATTGTCGAACTGGAAGAAATGCGGATGAATATTCAACTTCGACATCTGGAAGTTGGTGAAATCATCATCCTGCCATTCACTCGTCAAAAGCAGGTCCACGCAGTCATACACATTGGCGCGGATGACCAGCGGAATCGCTTTCTTGGGATCTGCTTTCACTCCCGCCATCTCTTCGTCGATCACGTAAATCAGACCGTACTTGTCGACGATGGGAGCGGTCTTGCCAATCGCGCCGGACAACTCAATCGGCGTGTTGATGAAGACCAGGTTGTACTGCTTACGACCGGCGCCCTGCGGACACAGGCTCCAACGTCCCTGCTCACCCGGTTTTGCCGGAGCGCTGCTCTCCACGTTCGGGCCACTGTCTCCAGTTCCGGACTCAGAGGCCAGTGTCGTGGTGTCGGTTTGCAGATGAAACGGCTCCAGCCAGGGAGCGCCGCCATGATGACGCGCAAACGGAACCCGCTTGCCAAAATGCGGCGTCATGTGCGGCCACGCCAGTTTGCCGGTTTTCGGAGCAAACTGAATGGGATGCCGTTTTCCGGGACGCGGAGACAGGTACTTGACAATCTTGACCGTGGCTTCCTTCTCGGACAACGCCGTGCTGCCTTTCCAATCGTAATCCCATACGGAACCGTCATAGGCCAATGTCTGGCCTTTTTCGTCGTCCGTATGACCGGGTTTGCCCTGCGGCGGCAGCATGTATTTTACCCAGTCCTTGATGTTGACCACAGGTGATTCCTTCGTCCAGTCGCTATTCCCCTTATCGACGATGTTGAACTTTTTGCCAAACCAGTCCATCGTCTTGCCGACCAACTTATCCGAGCTGACTCCCTTAGGAATACGGCCTTCACGGTCGGGAAGCTCTTTTAACGGACGCATGACATCGGTGCTGCCGAACGGATAGTTGCCGTCCTGCAGCGTGTTGTACACGCGCCAGTAGCCCCACATGCCGGCAACGTAATGATGCGCCACGTGGCAATGGAACAAAAAGTCTCCCGCCAGACGCTGACACAACCCGGAACCGCACTCGGTTTCGAGATCCAGCGCTTCAGACGGGCCAATAACTTCCACGTCCACCCGGTCCGTCGTGGTGCGAACCACGGGATATTTTACCGGACCGTCCCAGGCGGCGGTGATCATGTTCTGGATGCCCGGCTCGCGTTTGGGAGAACGGGTCCAGCGGATTGTGCCGCCATGCGGATGATGCGAATGGAATACCTCACCGCCGCCGTGAATCAGGCGGAACTTGGCGGGATCACCCAAATACGACCGTGGAACCGTGGTCGGAACATCGCCGAAGGTATAAGAACTGTAAGACAGCGATTCATCTTCATAGTGTAACAGTTTTTCCTGAGGTGCCAGGTTGTTGATGCCGATCGGCTCTCTGCGGTTGTTCATCGCACGCGCCGAAGGTCGATAGGAATCTGTCAAAGGATCGAGGTGAGGGTTCATCTCCCCTTGGCGATTCAAAG
>JAJCXL010000447.1 GCA_029263435.1 Acidobacteriota bacterium
GCTCGAGCTCACCCTGGCGGATCTATCCGTCGTCGAGAAGCGGCTCGAGCGGATGGTCGCCGATGGAAAGAAAGGGCGAGACGTCGACAAACACGAAGTCGCGCTCCTCGAAGAGGCAAAGACCGCTTTGTCCGACGGACGTCCGTTGCGCGAAGCGATGTCCGTCGACGAACGAGACAAGCTCAAAGGCTACGCATTGCTCACCGCGAAGCCGATCCTGACCCTCGTGAACGTCGGCGAAGACCGCGTCTCGGACGCCGACCCCACCGCGGAGCTTGGACTCTCGGAATGGGCCGAAGCGCCGGAGTTCGGACTCCTTTACGTTTCGGTCGGCATCGAGGCAGAGGTCGCCGAGCTATCGACCGAAGACGCGCTCGCGTTTCGCGAAGATCTTGGCCTTCAGGACGGGGCGATCGATCGCATCGTCCGTGCGGCCTTCGAGCTGCTCCAGGTCATTACGTTCTATACCGCCGGCGACACGGAATCCCGAGCGTGGATTCTTCCCCGGAACACGACCGCGGTGAAAGCCGCGGGCACTATTCACAGCGACATGGAACGTGGCTTCATCCGAGTGGAGGTGGTCGGTTACGACGTGCTTGTGCGCGAAGGGGCGTGGAACGCGTGCCGCGACAAAGGCCTGCTGCGGCTGGAGGGAAAAGACTATCCCATTCACGAAGCAGATGTGGTCTACTTTCGCTTCAATGTGTGATGTCGTAGCGCAGGAGCTCTCCGAGCCTTAGCACGGATGCCTGCTTCGGCCATACCTCAAGCTCCATGACGAAGCTCATCATCCAAATCCCCTGTCTCAACGAGGCAGAAAGCCTACCCGAGACCCTGAAGGAGCTCCCCAGAGTCATCGACGGCATCGATGTCATAGAGATTCTGATCATCGATGACGGCTCCACCGACGACTCCGAGGCGGTCGCCCGGGCGCACGGCGCGCATCACGTCGTCCGCACGACCCGGAGCCGAGGCCTCGCGGCGGTCTTCAAGGAAGGCATCGACGCCTCGCTCGCGCTCGGAGCCGACTTCATCGTCAATACCGACGCCGACAACCAGTATCCGGGCACCGCGATCCCGGACTTGGTCGCTCCTCTACTAAGAGGGGAAGCCGACATGGTCATAGGTGATCGCAAAGTCGAGAACGTAGAGCATTTTTCCGCCACCAAGAAAAAGCTGCAGGCTCTCGGGAGTTGGGTCGTGCGGCAAGTTTCGGGAACGAGCGTCCGCGACACGACGAGCGGGTTTCGCGCTTTTACGCGCGAGGCGGCGCAAAGACTGAACGTCGTATCCGACTATACCTACACGCTCGAGACGATCATCCAGGCCGGCAAGAAGCGCCTCGCCATCGCGGAAGTGCCTATCACCGCCCGCCGGACGCGGCCGAGCCGGTTGATGCGCTCGAGCTGGGACTACGTTAAACGCTCGGCGGCCACCATCATTCGCATTTACGCGATGTACGAGCCCTTGAAGTTCTTCAGCTATGTCGGCGCTGCGTTCATCGTGCCCGGCGTCGTCTTGTCTTTGCGCTATCTCTACTTCAGAGAGGTCCTCGGACAGGGCCAAGGCCACATCCAGTCTCTCATCCTTGCAGCCATCCTTCTGATCCTTGGCTTCACCATTTTCTTGATCGGACTCGTCGCCGATATCAGCGCGTCCTCGAGACGCCTCTTGGAAGAAGCGCTATTTCGACAGCGGCGGGCCGAGGAGCGGCTCGACCGGCTCGAAGCGCGTTCGCATCGAGAGCGGGCGGAGCGCGAGCTCAAACCTGTTCCCATGAAAGACGAGCCATGACGATCCTCGAGAGCACCAGCGTCTTGATCCCTGCCTTCAACGAGGCGAGCGTGATCGAGAGCGTGATCCAAGAGATCGAACGTCTAGGCAATTGGAAAGAGATCATCGTCGTCGACGACGGCTCCTCCGATCCAACGGCCGAGCGGGCCGCGAGTGCCGGCGCGACCGTTATCCGCCATCCCTACAACAAGGGAAACGGCGCTGCCGTGAAGAGCGCGGTGCGACAAGCCACGGGCGACTACATCCTCCTCATGGATGCCGATGGTCAGCACTCGCCGTCGGAGATCCCGAGGCTCATCGACAAGCTCGGCGAGTTCGACTTGGTGGTCGCGGCCCGTTCCTTCAAAGCACAAGCGACTCTGTCTCGAGGCTTGGGAAACGGGTTTCTCAACCGATTCGCGACGATGCTCTCGGGTTTTCCGATCGCGGATTTGACGTCGGGATTTCGCGCGGCGAAACGCGAGAGGTTCAAGCAGTTCATCCATCTATTCCCGAACGGGTTCAGCTATCCGTCGACGAGCACCTTGGCGTTCGTCAAAGCGGGCTACAGCGTTTGCTTCATCGACGTCGTGGGCAAACAACGAGAAGGCAAAGAAAAGAGCAAGATGCGACCCTGGAAGGAAGGGGGCCGATTCATCATGTTGATCTTGAGAATGGTCACCCTTTTCAGCCCGCTCCGGGTGTTCTTGCCCATCTCTCTCGTGTTCTTCGGGCTGGGTTTCGGCTACTTGGTCTATACCATCATCGATGAGACTCACGTGACCAACACCTCGGTGCTGTTGATCACGGCAGCGGCGGTGTTATTTCTCTTCGGGCTTCTATCCGAACAGATCGCAGCGCTCAGATTCGAGCGAACCGGCCAGGACTAATCCAAGCGCGGCGCGAGCCCGGCGAGGCTACACGTCGAGAGTCTCGACGTCTTCGGCGCGGTCCATGATGAAGTGGAACCGGGCCGACGGATCTTTCCCCATGAGCTCCGAGATCACCCTATCCGTCGCGAGCGCATCATCGATGCTCACGCGAAGCAAGCGCCGGGTTTTCGGGTTCAGGGTCGTATCCCACAACACCTTCGGCATCATCTCGCCCAATCCTTTGAACCGGGTGATGTCGACTTTGTGACCTTTCCCGTGCTCCGCGAGGATCCGGTCGCGGTCTTCGTCGTCCGCCGCCCAGTGAGTCTCTTTCTTGATGTCGATGCGATAAAGCGGCGGCTGCGCGATGAAGACCCGTCCCGCTCGAATGAGCTCTGGAAGATGCCGATAGAGGAACGTGAGTAAGAGCGTCGTAATGTGATGCCCGTCCGCATCCGCATCCGCGAGGAGGATGACTCGTTGATAGCGAAGCTTGTCGAGCTCGAAGCTCTTCCCCAGGCCGCACCCTAGCGCCTGTACGAGGTCGGCGAGCTCTTTGTTGTCCAACACTTTGGTCAAGGTCGCTTGCTCGACGTTGAGGACTTTCCCTCGCAGGGGCAATACGGCTTGGCGGGCGCGATCGCGGCCTTGCTTCGCGGAGCCGCCGGCCGAATCGCCTTCGACGATGAAGATCTCGGTATCCGCGGACCGGCTCGCGGTGCAATCAGTGAGCTTTCCAGGGAGCATCAGCCGTTTGGTGGTGGCGCTTTTTCGAGCCACGGCCGCCGACGCGGCGCGAGACGCTTCCCGAGCGCGGGCGGCGAGAATGATGCGCGCGATGATCGCTTCCGCCACCGAACGATTGTGATTGAGCCAGTGCTCGAGCGCCGGCCGAACGATGCCGTCGATATATTGCTGGACTTCGGGGTTGTTCAGCCGGTCCTTGGTCTGGCCTTGGAACTGAGGATCGGTGATGAAAACACTCAGAACCGCGACGACCCCTTCACGGATGTCCTCCGCGGATAAGCTAACGCCTTTCGGTGCGAGCTTGTGGGTCTCGATGTAGTTGCGGATGGCCTTTCCCAGCCCTGAGCGAAGCCCGTTCTCGTGCGAGCCTCCCGAGCCGGTCGGGATCCCATTGACATAGCTGCGGACATGCTCGTCCGTCGATTCGGTCCACTGCGCGACGAGCTCGAGCCGGGTACCCAGCTCCTCTTGGCTGCGATCGAGAACGAAGGGCGGCTCGTGAGCAGGCTTGGCGCGGCGCTCTTCGAGGATCCGCGAGAGGTAGTCGCGGATCCCGTTCTCATGCGTAAAGACCGACTTCGTCCCCGCGGCTTCGTCGATGAAAGTGATGGCGAGGTTCTTATGTAGATAGCTCGTCGTTTCGAGCCGTTCTCGGATCGTGTCCGGGTTGAACTTCGTCTTGGGAAATATCTTGGAGTCGGGGTGGAACGTGATGGAGGTGCCCGTACCGCGCCCCTTGCCTTTCTTCTTGAGCGGGGATGCGGGCTTTCCAGCCTTGAAAGCCATCTCGTAGACGAAGCCGCCCCGGCGCACCGTGACATCTAGTCGAGAGGACAACGCGTTGACCACTGACGCTCCCACCCCGTGGAGCCCACCCGCGGTCTTGTAGTTCTGGCCTTCGAACTTACCGCCCGCGTGCAGAGTGGTGAGGATGACTTCGAGGGCGGGCTTCTTCGCGCGAGGGTGACGGTCGACTGGAATCCCGCGGCCATCATCACTCACGGTGACGGAGGTGCCGTCAGCGTGGAGCGTGACTCCAATCGCGCTCGCATAGCCGTTCATCGCCTCATCTACGCTGTTGTCGAGAATCTCCCACACCAGATGATGGAGCCCGTGGGACGAAACGCCGCCGATATACATACCGGGGCGTTTTCGAACGGGCTCCAGCCCTTGGAGGACGGTGATGTCTTTCGCGGTGTAGCCGGACATGCTCAGCCTAAGGTCTCGGATCGGTCGGCCGTCTCGTCCAGAGGCATCGGCGCCACGACCTCCGGACGTTCGAAGCCGACGAGAGTGCCGTTTTTGAGAAGCTCCCGTCCGCGCCCGGCGCGTGACGTCACTTCGTAGCGACCGGTGCCGATGATCTTCTTGGCGCCGCGACTGGTCTCGACGATGAGTCTGTCGTTATTATCTTTCGCGGCGACGAAGGCGAGGACGCGATCGTTTTTAGCGAGCTTGATGAGGATGACGCCTCGGCCCGTCCCTTCGAGATAGTTGATGTCCTCGGACGGACACAGCAAGGCACGCGCCCTGACGCTCGCCACCAGGAGAGTCTCATCGCCGTGGATGGGCCTCACGCCGACGATCTCCGCGCCGGCGCCGGTGCGCGCGAACCTCCGTCCGTTGCGAGTGGACGGCTCGAGAAACGGCTCGAGGCCGAAGCGCAGCGAATATCCGTCGCTCGATACGGCGACCGCGTGCGTGTCCGGAGCATAGTCAGGCCGCTTCTCATCCACGAAGATGTCTCCGATGACACGGGGGTCGAGACTGACGGCGTTTACAATCTTTTCTCCGTCGCGCAGCTTGAATAGTTTCTGGATCGGTACGCCATGGCCGGTGGTGGCCGGAAGATCGATCACCCGAGAGGTATAGGCATAACCAAAGTTCGACCAGAACACGCAGCTCGCGCGCGTGCTCGCCGCGAAACAGGTCAAGACCGAGTCCCCTTCTCGCAGCCGGGTCTTGCCGGGGTCTTTGATCTCGCGCTGCCTCTTCACCCAACCATCGGTCGTGACCAAAACGTGGTTGTCCTCCGCCACGATGAAATCGTCGGCGGTAAAAGAGGGCTCGTCCTTCACGGACTCGATGACCGTTCTTCTCGGGTCCGTCTTTCCGTAGAGCCTACGGGTCTCGACGAGCTCTTTGTGAACGAGCTTCCATCGCGCTTCCTCGCTCTTGAGCAGGCGCTGGATCTCGGTGGCGCGCTTTCGTCGCTCGGCGAGCTCTTTGCGGATCACGAGAATCTCGAGCTTGGCGAGACGATAGATCTTGAGCTCCAAGATCGCATCCGTCTGCACTTCGTCGAGCGAGAACTTACGGATGATCTTCTTGGCCGCGTCGGCTTTACCTTCGGAGCCCCGCACGATTTTCAAGATCGCATCGAGCGCATCGAAGACCACTTCGAAGCCTTCGAGGATATGAATGCGCTTTCGAAGCTGCTCGAGCTCGTTCTCCAACCGACGAGTGACGACCTCCATGCGGAACCGGAGAAAGTGCCACAGGATCTCTCTCAGCTCGAGACGCTCCGGCCGACCCGCCTCGGGATTCTCGGTCGGGACGAGACACGTCAAGTTCACATTGAAGTTCGATTGAAGCGGCGTGTTCCTGTACAGATAGGCGAGGACTTTGTTCTCGTCGGCGTCGACTTTGAGGCTCAATTCAATCCTCACGTCATCCGTCGAGACATCTCGAACGTCGAGCAAGAGGGGCATTTTTCGCGAGATCACCACGTCCGCGATGCGCTGAACGAGCTGCGCTTTGTTGACCATATAAGGAATCGAGGTGATGTAAACGTGCTTGGTGCCTCGACGCGTCTCCCCGGAAGTGACCGTACCCCGGAGGCGGATGGCGCCGCTGCCGTTCTCATAGACCTGTTTGAGCTCCTCGGGATCGTTGAGAATCTGACCTCCGGTCGGAAAATCCGGACCTTTGATGTATCGACATAGCTGTCGGGTCGTCAGCTCTCGGTCGCTGAGCTGCGCTTCCAACATCTTGATGAGAGCGGTCAGGACTTCGTCGAGATTATGAGGCGGGATGTTCGTCGCCATCCCCACCGCGATTCCAGTGGCGCCGTTCTTGAGCAGGAGCGGAATCCGGGTCGGGAGCACGACCGGCTCCATCTTGCTCCCGTCATAGCTCGGTCGAAAGTGGACCGTACGTCTGTCGATCTCTCCCAGGATCTCGTCGCAAGCCGCCGAAAGTCGACACTCGGTATAGCGCATGGCCGCCGCGGGGTCGCCGTCCAACGAGCCGAAGTTGCCCGAGCCGGAGACCAGCAACAGTCGGGTGGCGAAAGGCTGCGCCATCCGGACGAGAGCGTCGTAGATAGCGCTATCTCCATGGGGATGGTAGGAGCCCATCACGTCCCCGACGACCTTCGCGCACTTGCGAAACTTGGCCGTGCTGACGAGGTGCTGCTGCCACATCGTGTAGAGGATGCGGCGTTGGACCGGCTTTAGACCATCCCGAACATCGGGTAGAGCTCGAGAAGTGATGACCGACAGCGCGTAGTTCAGATAACGTTTTTGAGCCGCCTCGTGGAGGGTGACGACCGTGTCACGGCCGTCCTCCTCGTCGACATCGTCGAACGAGAGCTGCGCTTGACGCTTCGATGCCGCGGAAGGGGTCTTCGATGTCTTTTTTGGTGGTTTTCTCTTGCCAGGCTTGTTCGCCAATACGCTCGCCTCTCCAGACTCGCTAATAACCTAGAGAAAAACGAACGGCGAACGCAAGTGTCGCCGTTTTCGATGAAGCTCAGGAGAACAGCGCGCGAAAGATCAACAACGAGCCCAGCATCGCGAAGAATACGAGGAAGAGGAACAAACAGAGCCCGACCAGTACCGCGACGACGGCCGCCGCTCTGGCCCTCGAGATGCCGGCGACGGTCTCGATGGTGAGTCCGCAAACGACCGCGAAGTAGAGCAGAGCGAACACCCCGAGAAACGGCCCCAGCAATGGCACCGCATGGACCCAATGCAACGACGCCGCGAGACCCAGAGGTTGATAGAGACCGAGCACGCTCGCGCTTCCGCCCGCGACTCGAGACAAGACGTGGATGAGACCCGCAAGGACGAAAGAAACGAGGGTGGCGACGATGGCGCCGAACAGCATGCCGCGAAAGCTGAACTGCCCCGCTCCATTCGCAACACCCGCCAGGGCGAAAAACAAAATCGCGGGCAGGAGCGCGTCCTCGTCCCTGGACGCGTCTTTGATGGCTCGCGCGTCGAGCTGAAGGATCTGGAGGCCCTGCTGAAGATAACCGCCGAGATCCATTCGTTCGCTCGGTTTCGAGCGCGTCGTAACTACCGCCGACTCTTCGACCATCATCGCCTCTCTCCGCTCCGACGCGTCTTCACCCTCATCCGTCATCATCGAGCTAGAGTCCAACACTCGCCCCGCCATCCACGAAGAGGACTTGACCGGTAATATAGCTCGCTTCCTCGCTGGCGAGGAACAACATGGCTCGGGCGATCTCTTCTGGCCGCGCGAGCCGAGACAATGGTACCCGTCGAACCAGCTTCTCCCGAACCTTCTCCGGGATACCGGACACCATCGGGGTGTCGGTAAACCCGGGAGCGACCGCGTTGACTCGTAG
>JAJCXL010000448.1 GCA_029263435.1 Acidobacteriota bacterium
CGTCAACCACACCCCGAAAGACGAAATCCAAGAGCACGAGTGGGTCGCGAAATACGGCTGGAAAGAAGACCACTACTGGGACAAGCCGATGTACCCCAACGGCTATGCCGAAGCGGGCTGTCAGAAATGCCACGGCGACCAAGTTCTTCTTCCTGGAGCCGAGGATTTCAATCAGAGCCGTCAGCTCTACGAAGCTGCCGGCTGCTGGGGATGCCACAATACTGAAGGGTTTGAGAACAATCGCAACGTTGGACCGAAGCTCCAGCACATCGTCGCCAAGACGACTCCGGACTGGGCGGCCAAATGGTTGCGTGACCCGAAGAGCTTCAAAAAATCCAACTACATGCCGCGGTTTTGGAATCTCGAGAACAATCTCGACGCTGATGTCGGGGCTCGAAACGCGACCGAGATTGCCTCCATCGTTGCCTATGTCTTCGACAAAGCCGAGCCCCTGAGCTACGGCGTGGTGCCTGCCGGAAGCGCGGAAGCGGGACGGACGCTCGTCGAGAACGTCGGTTGCCTGGGTTGTCACATCACGAACGAAGACAATCTCGAAGAGGCGGACTGGTACCGCACTCGCGGCGCGAGCCTCGTCGGTCTCGGCAGCAAGGTCAATCGCGAGTTCCTCTACAACTGGGTCAAAAATCCCAAGCACTATTGGGAAGAGACCTACATGCCCGATCTAAGGCTGACGGATCGGGAAGCCGCAGACATCACTGCCTACTTGCTCACGTTGCGGAACGAAGAATTCGAATCCGCGTCGGTTCCGAGCGTCGATGCCGCCGCGCTCGATGAGATCGCTCTCGAGTTCCTCCGCACCGGGCTTCCGGTCGCACAGGCCAGCGAGCGGGTGGCTTCGATGTCGACCGAGGAGAAAACCCTCTACGCCGGCGAGAACTTGATCCGCCGCTACGGCTGCTTTGGATGCCACGAGATCTCAGGCTTCGAAGATGCCCAGAAGATCGGCGTGGATCTGTCGACCTGGGGATCGAAGATGGTGACCCGTCTCGATTTCGGCTATATCGATATCGAGCACACCCGGAAATCTTGGCTTCAGAACAAGCTCGAGAATCCACGCAGCTACGATCGCGGCAAAGTGAAGACCCCGCCGGAGAAGCTCCGAATGGGGTACTTCGGATTCTCCGAAGCCGAGATCGATGCTATTTCTCGACAAGTCCTGGGCCAGACCCGCGAAGAGCTTCCCACGGAGGCGGTCAAGAATTTGAACGCGGCCGAAGGCTATGCGGAAGAGGCACGCACGCTCATCCACGAGTACAACTGCCGTGGTTGCCACATCGTCGACGGCTTTGGCGGCGGCATCTATGAGACCGAGTCGATGACCGCTGATGTCGGTCTGCGTCCGCCCAATTTGAATACTCAAGGCGCCCGCACTCAGGCCGACTGGCTGTTCAACTTCCTCAAGGATCCGAGCGAAGTACGGTTCTGGTTGAACGTGCGTATGCCCACCTTCCATTTCACCGACGAGCAGACCAACACTCTCGTGCAAGGCTTCATGGCGATGGACGGCACCCAGCCGTTCAAGACGACGGCCGCCTCTCCTGCGGACGCAGCCACCATCCGGACGGGAAGCCAGCTTCTCGACACGCTCCAATGCGAGCGGTGCCACCTCGCGAGCGCGGCGGGGACGATGGACGCCTCGCAGCTCGCTCCGAGCTTCAGGCTTACCGGAGAGCGTCTCCGCGAAGAGTGGTTGGTCGACTGGATGATGGACCCGCAGTCGATCACTCCCGGAACCCAGATGCCTCAGTTCTGGCCCCGCGGAGACGACGGCCAGCTCATCACGCCGCTTCCGAACGTACTGGGTGGTGACGCCGAGGCACAGATGCGCGCCGTCGCCGCCTACCTCATGCGCTACGCGGAATAGCAGTGAGGGAATCTTACGAATAGTGAAAGTGCTTCGAACGAGCTGGTACCGCTGGCGAAAGCCGGTGGGTGCCAGCTTTGTCGGTTTGTAAAGGACTGAACATGGCAGAGAACACCGAGGCGAATCGGGACGCGAAACACGGGATGGCGCTGGGCCTGACACTTTGGGCCATCATCGTCATCTCCGTGGCTTTTTTCTTCAAGTACGACGTCCCCGAGCTCGCGTCCGATCGCGGCTCCCAAGACACGATCTACTACGTGATCCTCGGGATCACTGGTGTCGCCTACATTCTCGTGCAGGGCGTGCTTGGCTTCTACGTCTGGAAGTACCGCCACCGCGACGACGAGGAGGGGAGCTACTGGCACGAAAGCCACAAGATGGAGCTATTGTGGACCATCGGGACCACCGTGGTGCTCGTCCCGATCGTCGCATGGGGCCTGGTGCTGTGGGAAGACGTCAAAGCCGCGCCGCCGACGGACGTGCTCACCATCGAAGCGGTGGGCGCGCAGTTCCAGTGGGATATGCGCTATCCCGGTCCGGATGGAACCTTCGGAGCGTGGCGTCCCGAGCTCTACACGCTCGAAAACTATATGGGGCTGGATCCCGACGATGCCGCCGGCGCAGACGACATCATGATGACCAACCAGATGGTCCTCCCGGTGGATACCCCGGTGCGCATCTTGCTGCGTTCCCGCGATCTTCAGCACGCGTTTTTCTTACCCAACTTTCGTGTCAAGCAAGACTTGATGCCCGGTATTGAAACGTCGGTATGGTTCACTCCGACCAAGATTGGCGAGTACGAGATCGCTTGCGCCGAGCTGTGCGGCCTGGGGCACTATCGTATGCGTGCTTTTCTCAGCGTACGGAGTCAAGCCGACTACGAGACCTGGCTTTCCGAGCAAAGCGCGGCGAACTGACGCTGACGTGAATTCTTAGATTTCGATGAGCACGCTTTTTAGAGGAGACGAGGCATGAGCGACGGTCACGACGACCACGGCCATGGCAAACAGAGCTTCATAAGCAAGTACGTTTTCAGCTTCGATCACAAGATGATCGGAAAGCAGTACCTGTCGCTGGTCATGTTCATGGCGGTCATCGGCGGTGCTTTGGCGATGCTGGTTCGCTTGCAGCTCGGCTATCCCGGCATGCACTCCGAGTTCTGGGCGAAGCTCTTTCCGACCGGCATGGCCTCGGGGGTCATGACGCCGGAGTTCTACGTCATGCTTTTCACGATGCACGGCACCATCATGGTGTTCTTCGTGCTGTCTCTGGGTCCGGTCAGTGGCTTCGGGAACTATCTCATCCCACTCCAAATCGGAGCCCGGGACATGGCGTTCCCGTTCCTGAACATGATGTCGTTCTGGACGGCGCTTCCCGGCGCGATCATCATTTTGATCTCCTTTCTGGTCGAAGGCGGCGCCGCCGCCTCCGGATGGACGGCTTATCCACCCCTCTCCGCGATTCGCTCCGCGATCCCGGGATCGGCTCTGGGCCAGACGTTGTGGCTCGTGGGCATGATCTTCTTCGTGGCCTCCTTCACCATGGGGGGCCTGAACTTCGTCGTCACCATCATCAACATGAGGGCCAAGGGCCTGACCATGATGAGGCTGCCCCTTACGACGTGGGCGCAGTTCATCGTCGGCATTCTCGGTTTGCTGAGCTTTCCTGCACTCGCGGCCGGTGCGATCCTTCTCACCTTCGACCGCTCAATGGGCACGAGCTTCTTCTTGCCGCACGGCATGTTCATCGGCGACACCTTGTTGCCTAATTCGGGCGGCTCGCCGCTCCTGTGGCAGCATTTGTTCTGGTTCCTCGGACACCCCGAGGTCTACATCATCATGTTGCCCGCGCTCGGTTTCACTTCCGACATCCTGAGCACCTTCACCCGGCGTCCGATCTTCGGATACCGTTCGATGGTCTACGCGATGTGTGCGATTGGCTTTCTCAGCTTCATCGTGTGGGGCCATCACATGTTCATTTCCGGCATGAGCCCGTTTCTCGGCACGATGTTCACGATGACGACGTTGTGTATCGCAGTGCCATCGGCGGTCAAGACGTTCAACTGGCTCGCGACGCTGTGGAAAGCGAAGATTCGATTCACCACTCCGATGCTATTCGCGTTGGGGATCGTTTCGCTCTTCGTCACCGGCGGCCTTACCGGCATCTTTCTTGGAACCAACGCGGTCGACATCCAGCTCCACGACACCTATTTCGTCGTCGCGCACTTCCATTTCATCATGGCGGGGGCGGGCCTGTTCGGTATGTTCGCCGCCATTTACTACTGGTATCCGAAGATGTTCGGCCGCCACATGAACGAGTCGCTCGCGAAGATTCATTTCTGGTTCACGTTCACGACCTATTACGGAGTGTTCTTCCCGATGCACTATTTAGGCATCGCGGGCATGATGCGCCGGATCTACGATCCCAACACCTATGACTACTTGAAGCCGCTGCAGCCGGTGAATACCTTCATCACGATCTGCGCCTTCATTCTAGGAGCCTCCCAGATAATCATTCTGGTCAACTACTTCTGGAGCATGTTCATGGGCAAGAAAGTCGAGTCCGAGAACCCTTGGGAAGCGAACACCCTCGAGTGGTCGCTGCCGATCGAGCCCGGCCACGGCAACTGGCCCGGAGAAATTCCTGAAGTTCACCGCTGGCCGTACGACTACCAGCATCCGGATGCCGAAGGCGACTTCATTCCTCAATGGGTACCTCCGAAGAAGGCGGTGACTAAATAGCATGAACGTCCGAGGCGAAGCGCACGCGTCCCCGACCGGGTGGAGTCTGCTCGGCCTCGTGGCGCGAGTGCATGCCAGCCTCTCGGACTACGCGCAGCTCGCGAAGCTCCGGCTGTCCTCGATGGTCGTCATGACCGGCATGGTCGGCTATTGGTTGGGCTCCGACGGGCTCGTGATGTCGGGCCTGGGATGGTTCACCCTCGGCATGTTCTGCATCGTCGCGGGCGCGAACGCGTTCAATCAAGTGCTCGAGCGCGAGACCGACGCCCGCATGGCGCGCACGGCGAAGAGACCTCTGCCTTCCGGGCGGATCTCCCCGATGGAGGCGGTCCTCGTGGCCGGCGCCCTTTCCGTCGCCGGAACCGCGGTGCTCTTCACCCATAGCGGTGCCACCACCGGCTGGCTCGCGCTGCTGGCCCTCGGAACCTACGTGCTGGCCTATACGCCGCTCAAGTCGCGTTCCGCCTGGTCAACGATTCCCGGAGCGGTCTCCGGTGCGCTTCCTCCACTCATGGGCTGGACCGCGGTTCAACCCGAGATCACACCCTTCGCGTGGTGCTTGTTCGGGATCTTGTTCTTCTGGCAGTTCCCGCACACCTGGGCTATCGCCGCGACGTATCGCGAACAATATGAGAGGGCGGGCTACAAGGCGGCACCCGTAGCCGGCACGCGAGTGAGAACTCTCTTGCTGACTTTGGCCCTCGTGGGCGTCAGCTTGGGCCCGGCCGTGTTGGGCCAGACGGGTACTGTTTATTTCGTGGGCGCTTCCGCCTTGGGTCTGTTGGTGGTGGGCGCCGTGGTGAGGTTCGGTGACGGTTTGCTGCGTCGGACCGCGCTGCAGCTGATGGTCGTCTCTCTGTTCTATTTGCCGCTGCTTCTCACGCTCCTCGCGATCGACCACAGGTTGGTGTGACATGGCCCAGACGCTAACGGTTCCTCGCTCGAAAGGTCCTGACGGGCCCGATGTGCCGCCGGAGCTCGGGGACTATCGTCCAGGTGGGGATGCCGCGATGCGCAAGGACACGGCCAAGCTCGGCATCTGGATCGCGCTCGGATCGATCTCGATGCTCTTTGCCGCGTTTACGAGTGCCTACATCGTCCGGAGCGCGGGCGAGGATTGGGTTCCTCTCGCGGTACCGTGGCTCTTATGGGTGAATACGGTCGTCATCGTGGCTTCGAGTGTGACGCTCGAGCTCGCTCGGCGAGCCTTCGAAAACTCCAGGCCCTTGGGCTTCCGCAAATGGTTACTCGTGACGGCCGCCTTAGGCGTGATGTTTCTCGTGGGGCAAGTGATGGCTTGGGGGCAGCTCGCCGCTCAGGGCATTTATCTACAAAGCCACCCCCATAGCTCGTTCTTTTACGTGTTGACCGGAGTTCATGCGGCGCATTTGTTCGCGGGAGTCATCGTCTTGCTCTACGTACTCTCCCTCGCCATGCGCTACCGCTTGATCCCGGGAGAGTCCAGCGCGCCCGCGATCTGCGCCACGTATTGGCATTTCGTCGGCGGCATTTGGCTCTACTTACTGGTGGTCCTGTTCTATATCTAGACGTGTAGTTGGTCCACGCACCTCGGGCGAGTTGCGTGCCGGCAAGGAGGAAATTAGATGAGCGAAACCGGGGCAGCGCAACTGGCAGATTCGCCCTGGGGCGGAGGCGAAAAGCTTCCGTTCGACATCGGCTGGCAAAAGCTGATGATGTGGATTTTCGTCATCACGGACGCGCTCTTGTTCGCGGGTCTGCTCGTCGGCTACGGTTTCGTCCGCGCCGCGAGCCCTGCATGGCCGGACCAAAACATTCCGTTCGACATGAACTTCATCACGTTCATGACGTTCACCCTCATCGCGAGTAGTTTTGCGATGGCTTGCGCGGTGGCGGCTGCCCATCAGGGAAACAAGAAACACGCGTCAATGTTCTTGTGGTTGACGATCGTCGGCGGGTTCATCTTTCTGGGCTCGCAAGTTTATGAGTGGAGCCACTTCATTCATGAAGGGGCGCGGCTGACTTCGAACCCATGGGGAGTCGCAAATTTCAGCGCGAGCTTCTTCGTCATCACTGGTTTTCACGGCATGCACGTCACGACGGGTGTCATCATCCTGCTATGTGTGGCCATTCGTTTGAAAATGGGGAAAGCGACGGCCATGGGTATCGAGAATGCCGGACTGTACTGGCATTTCGTTGACCTCGTGTGGGTTTTCGTTTTTGCCCTGTTCTACTTGGTATAACGTCCGAAACGGAGAACCGACGTGGCCGAGAACAAAGAGTCAACAGATACAGCGAGCGCCGAGGAAGTCGTGTCCGAGGCCTACGTTTCCGACCAGCTGGCCGTGAAGGTGTGGTCGGTCGTGGCGCGAGACCTCCGCGAGGGGCGCAGTACCGTTTTGCTCGCGAAGTCCTGGGACGCGGGGCAAGAGGGCTTCGTGGTGTTTCCCACCTACGCGGACCAAGACCCCGACCGGATCGATCCGGACGTGTGGATGATGTGGCGTCACGAGCTCAAAGCGCCGTTGGCCGGTCACACGCGCCTTCGCGACTTCGCTGAGGTCGCCGCGGTCATTCCAATTACCGAGAAGAAAGCGCTCTCGGCTCTCGAAGGGGAGTACGGGGTTAGCCTCGTCGAAGCCCGAAGACAGTTCGCCGAGGGTGAGCCGGGCCTCACCGCGGTGGTGCTACGGGTTCATCGGCTAACGCGCACCTACCGATTCAACGACCTGGCCGCGGCGGAGGCCAATGGTAAGCCCACTGCCGAGCTACCCTTCGATGTGGAGCTCGATGGCATGGAGCCCGTCATCGACGATGACGAGTTCGAAGGGCGCTTGAGACGTATCAAGACTGCGATCACCGGCGAAAAAGACGTGAGTGAAGAGCCGGTAGAAAGATTGGTGGCAACAGTGACGGACCATGCAGAGCCGCTTTCGAGCACCTACAAGAAATATGCAGGCATCTTGGGTGTTTTGGCGATTTTGACGGTCTCGATGATCTTCATCGGAGAGTCGTCGATGTCTGGCGCCCCGCAAGTAACGCTCTTGCTCCTGGGCTCCGCGATCAAGGCCTCCCTGATCATCTTCTTTTTCATGCATCTGAAGTTCGAGAAGATGGGACTCATCTTGACCGTCATGATTGGCATCTTCATCACCAGCATTTTGATGTTCGTGGTTCCGGCCTTCGACGCCACGACTGTCCTCGAAAGAAGCTTGTACAATTGATGCCCCGCGTTCTTGTCGTCGGTATGGTTGTCCTGTCGACCTTTGCCCTAGTGGCGAGCGCGGACGCGCAATGCGCCATGTGTGTGACCGCTCTCGAGCAAAATGGTGGCGAGCTGGCGGCGGGGTTCAATCGGGGCATCCTGTTCTTGCTCGGCATGCCCTATCTCGTGGTTGGCGCCATCGCCGTGGGACACTATCTGAGAAAGAAGCGACGCGACGAAGATCGGGGAACCCACTCCGAGCTCCAATCCTCTCTCGGATAGCGAGTAGCGCGCGGTGAAGCGCACGCTCGCCTCGTTCTGCTGGCTCCTCACCGTCTACACCGTCCTGGTCATCCTATGGGGGGCTTTCGTGCGCGCGTCGGGCTCTGGTGCCGGATGCGGCAGCCACTGGCCGCTGTGTAACGGCGAGATCCTTCCACGCTCACCCGGTTTGGAGACTCTGATCGAGCTCACGCACCGGATCACGAGCGGTGCCCTCGGCCTATTCGTCGCCGCGCTCGTGGTCGTGAGCTTTCGTCGCCGCCCTCGCGGGCACGTCGTGCGCAAAGGTGCGCTGGTGGTTCTTGCCTTCGTCATCCTCGAGTCGCTCGTGGGGGCGGGGCTGGTGAAGTTCGAATGGGTCGCGGCGAACGCCTCGATGGAGCGCGTCTACGTGATGGCGTTCCACCTCGTGAATACGATGCTGCTCGTCGCCGCGCTCGTCGTTACGGCGTGGTTTGCCGGGGCGGAGCGTCGATTCAACGTAGTGGTCCGCCGCGCCGTGATGATTCCGCTCACGCTCGCGGCTGTTGGATTGCTTCTGACGGGGATGAGCGGTGCGGTCACCGCGCTGGGCGACACCTTGGTGCTATCTCAAGGGCTCAGTGCCGCCGACTCTCCGGTGGTGGCGGGCTTGGTCGCCTCTCGCGCCTATCACCCGAGCATCGCTTTGGTCGTGTTCGGATTGGTGCTTTACGCGCTCTGGCGGGTGTCTCGAACAGGCGATAGCGCGCGTTCCTATGGACGATCGCTGGCGCTCGCGTTCGGGGCGCAGCTCCTCCTCGGGCTCTTGAACGTGTGGTTGCGGGCACCGACCTGGATGCAGCTCGTCCACCTC
>JAJCXL010000449.1 GCA_029263435.1 Acidobacteriota bacterium
ACAAGCAGACGCTCTCTCGGTACCAAGAGTCCGGCGACAAGTTGACGACCCCCATCAGATAGGAGCGTTTCGAGAACTCGAACGAGGTGCCGTCAGGGAGAGAGAAATCGCGAACCTCGGCGCCGAGATCGTCGGCATAGCTCGTCCAGAGCTCGAGGAGCGCTTCGGGACTCAGCTGTGACGGACTCACAACTTGTGTCCCCCGGCGACATCGATGTTCACGCCGGTGACGTAATCGGCATCGAGAAGAAATCCGAGCGCATGCGACAGCTCAGTCAGCTTTCCGGGACGGCCGAGAGGGATACGACCCCGATCCTCCGCGAGATCGACGGAGTTCTCCATCTGTCCGGGGGAGATCATGTTGACGCGGACTCCGGACGGCGCGAGCGCTTTCGCCAGGGACTTGGTGAGGACGAGAAGTCCGGTCTTGCTGACCTGATAAGCAGGCGCGAAGACGTTCGCGACGAGCGCATCGACGCCGGCGAAGCCCATATACACGATCACGCCGCCTTGGATCTCGAGTAGGGGTCGGGCATAGTGAGCGCAGTAGAACCCACCCGACAAGTTCGACTGGATAGCCGTGTCCCACACATCCGGAGTCAGCTCATCGAAGCCCGTTGGGTCGTACACGCCGACATTGTGGATGAGCAGGTCGAGCCGGCCCTCGTGCTCGCGGATCGACTCCATGAGCTCGCCGACCGAGGTCTTGGAGGCGATATCGGCTCGAACGAGCCGGACACTCGCGCCGTCGCTGACGAGCTTATCGGCGGTCTTTGTGGCGGCTTTGCGGTCGCTCTTGTAGTTGAGCACCAAGTCAAAGTCCCTCGTGGCGAGGTATGCGGCGAGGTGGGCGCCGATCCGCCGGGTGCCCCCCGTAATGCAGGCGACCTTGCCGGCCGTCAAAGCGATCGTTTCCGAGATAAGCGGACGAACGAGCAGCGAGCGGCGGGAACCGCTTGGGGTTTTTCGATCTCAATTTCTACCAGCAGGGCCTCCGGGAACGTTTCCAGCACCAGGCCGCATGCATCTGCCGCGAGCGCCTCGAGAAGTCGGTACTCCTTGTCGATGGCAAGCTCGGTGACCATCCGTACGACGCGGTCGTAGTCGATCGTCCGGCTCACATCATCGGTAGCCGCCGCGTCGGCAAAATCGGTTTCGATCGACACGTTGACGACGAGGGGCTGGGTCTTGTCGCGCTCATGGGGATGGACCCCGATGATGCACTCGATCCGCAGCTCTCTGACCCCAAGGGTGCCCGTCAGAGGGTTCATGGACGAAGAAATCCTAAACCAGTGCTCGTGCGTGGGCAAACATCGCTTTATCGTGAAGGCGATGCGGGGGTGCGGTGTGTTGTCCCCGTCAGGACTGCTTGCGCGCTTGCTCGACGGCGTCGATGCGCGCTTGCGCGCGGTCGTACTCCGCTTTGACCTTATCGGCGTCGTAGGCAGCACCGAATTGCTGCATGCGCTCCTCGGCGCGTTTCTTCGCCGATTCGGCTCGCTCGAGATCGATGTCGCCCGCGATCTCCGCGGTCTCCACGAGGATCGTCACTTTGTCGGGAAGCACTTCGGCGAAACCCCAGTGGACGGCCACGTAGTGATTGTCGTTGCCGGTGCGATAGCGAAGCTGTCCCGCGCGGAGCTGGCTCATGAACGGGCGGTGCCCCGGGAGAACGCCGAAATGGCCCATCACCCCGGGCGCTTCCACCTCGTCGACGTTCTCGCGCACGACGACCCCGGTGGGCGTGACGATCTCGAGCTCGAGCTGTGTGTCCATAGTGGCGCTCTACGCGGCGCTCATTTTCTTGGCGTTCTGCTCGACTTCGTCGATGCCGCCCGCCATGTAGAAGGCCTGCTCCGGCACGTGATCGAGCTCGCCCGCCACGATGCGGCTGAAGCCTTTGACGGTTTCTTCGAGCGTCACGTAACAGCCGGGACGACCGGTGAACTGCTCGGCGACGTGGAAGGGTTGTGAAAAGAAGCGCTGCACTTTACGGGCCCGTGCGACGGTGATTTTGTCGTCTTCCGAGAGCTCGTCGATTCCCAAGATCGCGATGATGTCTTGAAGATCCTTGTAGCGCTGCAGGATTTCTTTGACCTGTCGAGCGACGCCGTAATGCTCGTCGCCGATGACGCGAGGATCCAAAATGCGAGAGGACGACGCGAGGGGGTCCACGGCCGGGTAGATGCCGAGCTCGGCAATCTGGCGCGACAGGTTCGTGGTCGCGTCGAGATGAGAGAACGTCGTCGCGACTCCGGGGTCGGTGTAGTCATCCGCCGGTACGTAGATGGCCTGGATCGACGTGATCGAGCCCTTATCGGTCGACGTGATGCGCTCTTCGAGTGCACCCAGCTCCGACGCGAGGGTCGGCTGGTAGCCCACCGCGGAAGGCATGCGTCCGAGAAGAGCGGACACTTCCATCCCGGCCAAGGTGTAGCGATAGATGTTGTCGACGAAAAAGAGCACGTCCTGGCCTTGCTCGTCTCGAAAGTACTCCGCCACGGTGAGTCCCGTGAGTGCGACCCGCAGCCTCACTCCAGGCGGTTCGTTCATCTGACCGTAGATGAGGGCGGTCTTCTTGAGCACGCCCGACTCTTTCATTTCTCGCCAGAGATCGTTGCCTTCGCGAGTACGCTCACCCACGCCCGCGAACACCGAGAAGCCGCCGTGCTGGGTCGCGATGTTGTTGATGAGCTCCTGGATGATGACGGTCTTGCCGACGCCGGCACCACCGAAGAGTCCGACCTTGCCGCCGCGCACGTAGGGCTCGAGGAGATCGATGACCTTGATGCCGGTCTCGAACATCTCCAGCTTGGTGCTCTGTTCGGTAAACTCGGGCGCGGAACGGTGAATCGGCAGCCTTTTGTCGGTCTTGATCTCGCCGGCTTGATCGACGGGCTTCCCGAGTACGTTGAGAACGCGTCCGAGAGTCTCCTCCCCTACCGGTACGGTAATGGGCGCGCCAGTGTCGATCGCTTTCGTCCCTCGCACCAAACCGTCGGTCGGCTCCATGGCGACGGCTCGGACTCGGTTCTCGCCGAGATGCTGCTGGACTTCCACGGTGATATCGAGCTTTTCGGTAGAAAGCTCAGCGTTGTCCACCAAGCGCAACGCGTTGAAGATCGGAGGAAGGTTCCCTGAGGAAAACTCCACGTCGACGACGCTGCCGATGATCTGGACGACGCGTCCCTCTGTGTTGTTTGAAGACGTCATTTCTCGTTCGCTCCTGAGTTGCGTTCAGCCCGTTACAAGGGCTATTGGATCGCCTCGGCACCCGAGACGATCTCCAGAATCTCTCTCGTAATCGTCGCTTGACGCACCTTGTTCATCGTGAGGGTCAAGTCTTCGATGAGCTCCGCGGCATTCTTGCTCGCGTTGTCCATCGCGGTCATTCGCGCGGCGTGCTCCGCGGCCGCGGATTCCAACAGCGCGTGCCACACCTGATACTCCACGTGGCGAGGAATGACGGCGTTGTAGATCTCCTCCGCCGACGGCTCGTAGATGTAGTCTTGGCGTTCGGTATCGTTGTCGAGGTCGAGCTTTTGGATCGGTAAGAGCTGCTCGACCACCACGTCTTGCTGGATGACGTTTTTGAACTCGTTGTAGATGAGATAGACAGCGTCGACCGTGTTTTCTTGGCCCGCCTCGGAGTCCGGCTCGTGATAGCTCGCGATGAGCGGCCGTGCGATAGCCGCCGCGTTCTCGTAGTTGAGGTCGCGGAAAATGTCGACGAACTCGGACCGAATGTTATAGGCCCGACGGCGGAAATAATCGCGAGACTTCTTTCCGACGATCTGGAGATCGAGGCTCTCGGCTTCGAGTCCACCGAGAAACCGCTCCGCCTTTTTCATGATGTTCGCGTTGAAGGATCCGCAGAGTCCTTTGTCCGCGCTGATGACGATGACGTCGATATTCTTGGGCTCGCGCACCGTCAACAACGGGTGAGCATCCATATCGGCGCGCGTCGCGAGGCTGTTGAGCACTTGAAGCATCTTCTTGGCGAACGGGCGCGCGGAGAGGATAGCGTCTTGCGAGCGGCGAAGCTTCGCCGCCGAGACCATCTTCATCGCACTGGTGATCTGCTGTGTGTTCTTGACACTTTCAGTGCGACGTTTGAGGTCTCTCAAGCTCGGCATGGTCGGCTATCCTCTGCGTTGTCTCGGTTCTATTTAAGCTGCCGGCTCGCTGGTGCTGGCTTTGAAAGTGTCTTTGAACTCGTCCAAGGCGATCTTGAGCTTGGCGGTGATGTCGTCGTCGAGAACCTCTTTCTCACGGATGTCTTGGAGCAAGCCGGGGTGGCGCGCATCGAGATAGGCATGAAGCTCGCTCTCATAGCGTCGGCACTGGTCGACCGGGATATCGTTGAGATAGGCATTGTTCGCGGCGAAGATAATCACGACTTGTTTTTCCACGGGCAGGGGCTCGTACTGGTCTTGCTTGAGGATCTCGACGAGCCGCACACCTTTGGCGAGCTGAGCTTGGGTCGCCTTGTCGAGATCGGAGCCGAACTGCGCGAAGGCCGCCATCTCACGGTACTGCGCCAGATCGAGACGCATCGTTCCAGCGACTTGGCGCATGGCTTTGACCTGCGCCGCTCCACCGACACGACTCACGGAGTTTCCGACGTTGACGGCGGGACGGATGCCGGAGTTGAACAAGTCGCCTTCGAGAAAGATCTGTCCGTCGGTGATCGAGATGACGTTGGTCGGAACGTAGGCCGACAAATCGCCCGCTTGGGTCTCGATGAATGGCAGTGCCGTGAGTGAGCCACCGCCCTTCTCATCGGAGAGCTTGGCGGAGCGCTCGAGCAGACGTGAATGCAAATAGAAGACGTCGCCGGGATAGGCTTCGCGGCCTGGCGGGCGACGGAGCAACAAGGACATCTCTCGATAGGCGGCAGCGTGCTTCGAGAGATCGTCGTAAACGCATAGAGCGTGCTGGCCGTTGTCGAGAAAGTACTCGCCCATGGCAGTGCCGGTGTAAGGCGCCAAGTATTGGAGCGGCGACGGGTCGGAAGCGGAGGCGTTCACGACGATGGTGTGACCCATCGCGCCGTGCTCTTCGAGAGTGGTAACGACCTGTGCGACCGTCGAGCGTTTCTGTCCAACCGCGACGTAGACGCAAATGACGTCTTTGCCTTTTTGGTTGATGATGGCGTCGACGGCGATGGCGGTTTTTCCCGTCTGGCGGTCGCCGATGATGAGCTCACGCTGGCCACGCCCGATAGGGATCATCGCGTCGATGGCTTTGATGCCGGTCTGGATCGGCTCTTTCACTGGTTGACGGTCGACGATACCGGGAGCGATGCGCTCCACCGGATTGTGCTGTTTGGTATGAATCGGGCCTTTCCCATCGATGGGACGGCCGAGGGCATCGACGACACGTCCGACGAGCTCTTCGCCGGCGGGCACCTGCAAAATCGTGCGGGTGCGCTTCGCTTGATCCCCTTCCTTGATATCGGTGACGTTGCCGAAGAGCACGAGACCGACGGACTCCTCTTCGAGGTTCAGCGCGAGGCCGAACACATCGTTTTGCAGCTCGACGAGCTCGCCATACATGACGCCTTCGAGCCCATGGACTCGGGCGATGCCGTCTCCGGCGGAAATGACGGTGCCGACTTCAGAGACGTCGACGTCAGCCTCATAGCCGCCAATCTGCTCTTTGAGAATCTTTGTGATCTCGTCTGCTCTGATATCCATTTGCGTTTGTTACCTCGATGTCATGAGCCCGGGTGCGGTAGAGCCACCAACGCTCGTGTTCCGGTTTTGCGGCTACAGGCTCGCGAGTGCCTTTTCTTTGAAACGCTGTAGCTGGGAGAGAACGCTGGCGTCGTAGATACGATTGCCGATGCGGACGACGATGCCGCCCACGAGGTTCTCATTCGTATCGTAGCTGAGCACCATGGTCTTACCCAGAGCTCCGCCGAGTCGTTCGGCCAGTCGTGATTTCTGATCCTCATTGAGAGTCTTCGCGGAAGTCACGGCACCGTGTTGCACCTTCTGATGCTCCAGAAGGAGGCGTTGGAACTGCTCGGCGATGAGGCCCAAAAGCGGCATCCGCTCTCTCTCCGTGAGAAGCCGGAGCAAGTTGTGGGTGGCCGGGGCGATAGTTTGTTTCGACATCACCGCGTCCAAAACCGCGAGACGTTTCTCGGGCGCGAGGGTGGGTGTCGACAGAGCATTGGCGAGCTCAGGGTGCGCCTGCATCATCTGCGCGGCGCTCTCGAGCTCGGCGAGAAGTGCGTTGGCGTCCTTGTTTTGCTCGATGGCGACGTCTAGAAACGCCCGAGCATAGCGCTCGGACAAGACGATCGAGCCGGCTGCGGTCGCCATTAGCTCTTCTTCTCCAGCAACGCGATGCTTCGGTCTACGAGCTTCGCGTGATCCGCGTCCGTCATCGTGGATTCGAGCTTGCGATGCGCGAGGGACACCGACAGCTCAGCCGCTCTGGCCAAGAGCTTGCGGCGCCCTGCTTCCACTTCGGCTTCGATCTCTTTCGCGGCGATGGCTTGGATGCGCTCCGCTTCCGCTTTCGCGGCGGTCAAGATCCGAGTCTTTTCGGCTTCCGCGGCGCGGGTGGCTTCCGCGCGCGCCTTGTCCACCTCTTCGTCGAGACTGGCGAGGAGCGTATCCGCTTGCTTGCGCTCTTCTGCCGCCTCGGCGAGCTTCTGCTTGGCTTCGGAGAGCTCGGCGCGGATCTGCTCGGTACGCGCGACGAGGTATCCGCCGAGGGGCTTGCGCACCGCGAAGAACAATGCGGCAGCGACGATGGCGAAGTTGACGATCCGCGGGAATTGCCCACCTTCGGCGGCGTAGAGCGGCGTTGCCGAGACGAGGAGGATAACCAGCACGCCGAACATTGCTTTTAGGCTTTGGGCTTTGGGGCTTTGGGTGCGGACGGAGCGGTTGGAACTCATGCGATCTCTCGTCCGAGAATCCGGCTGGCGATCTCCGTGGCCAAAGCGTCGGAGTCACTTTCCAAGGCTTTCACCGCGCGGTCGGATTCTTCGGAAAGTTTCGATTTGGCGTCCGCGACGAGCGCTTGCGCCCGCGTACGGCCTTGATCCACTTCGCTGCGTCCTTGGGTTTGAGCTTCCATCCGGGCGCCGTCGAGCAGCTTGTACCCGTCGTTGCGGATGCTCTGCACCGCTGACGCGAGCTGCTGTCGGGCAGCTTCGATGGTCTGCTTGGCTGCATCGGAAGCGGTCGCGGCTTTGTCGACCTGCGCCTGCCGGGTCTCCATGGCCTGAGCTAGCGGCTCGAAGAAGAGATTCTTCAAGACGAATACGAGCCCGAACACGAGCAGGCAGATTACAAGGGAGGTAACGTCAACGGAAATCAATATTTGGTCCCTGATGCGGCACGAATGCCCAGCAAAGCCCTTAACTATAACACGCGGTTTTTACGGGCGTCAATGCAGGGGTCACTGTTCGAGAAAGTCGACCCGCTGTTTTCTATTCAGACGATACAAATTTTTTCAGGTTGTCACTAGACGCGGTTCTGTCCAAGGTCTCGCGTTTCGACATGACGCATTGTCCGTCGAACTTGGCTCCTTCATGCACCTTCAAAACGTCGCACTCGATCGAGCACTCCGCGACCGCGGTAGGCATGAGCTCGACCCGCTCCGTCGCTTTCACCTGGCCGCGAAGCCGGCCGCTGACAGTGACGATCGCCACCGCGACTTCCGCGTTGACGTCCGCGCCTTCGCCGATAATGAGTCTTCGACCGGCCTTGACCGATCCGTCGAACTTGCCGTCGATTCTCAGAGTGTCATGGAAAGACACCTCTCCGGTAAACGACGTGCCTTCATCCAAGAATCCCTCGAGCTCCCCGCTCGGCTGCTCTTTCTTTCTCACGACGATGACACCCCTTTCATCGAGCTTTACCGGTCCGCTGGTGCCAGGCGACGACGCTCCCATTAGCGCGCCGGCTGGCGACCACGCTTTCGTTAGCGCGCCGGTCGCTTGGCATTACGTGTCCCGTGTTGAATGGTTTCGTAGATGCGGTGGAGCTCCTCTTCGGAGTGGAAGTCGATCTCCAACCGACCTTGACCTTTCTTACGCCTGCGAATCTTCACGACGGT
>JAJCXL010000450.1 GCA_029263435.1 Acidobacteriota bacterium
GAGTGCATCGCAGCCCACAAGGAAAGTGAACCGCAGGCCGCCGTGCTGGAGGTGCTGGCAAAGGCCGTCGAAACGCCTCGAGCCGTTCTCGATGCCTTGGGTGAACCGACTGAAGCCGGGATCCGCGCACTGCACCGCTCGAAGACGCTCACCATTTTCAGCGCCACATGGACCCCGCAGATGAACCTCATGCCGCATGACCATCTGATGTGGGCGAACATCGGGATCTACACCGGCCGAGAAGACAACATCCTGTGGCGAAAAGACCCCACCGGCATCGAAGCCTTCGGAGCGAAGGCGCTGTTCGAGCGCGACGTGGCGGCCCTCCCGATCGACGCTATCCACTCGGTCACCAATCCGCTGCAGCGATTCACCGGAGGCATCCACATCTACGGCGGTGACTTCTTCGACACCACCCGCACCCAGTGGAATCCCGAGTCGCTCGACGAAGAGCCGTCCGATGGCGCCGTGATTCGCGATATTTTTGCGCGCGAGAACGAGCGCCTGGGTCGGAACGAGCCACGTTGACGGCCAGTACGCCTCAACCGCGGGCGTACGACGGAGCCCGTGAACTCCACCGGCTCGCCTCATAGCTGATACGCCACGCGACGGACCAACGTCGTGGAAATCAAGGAGACTCGTGCCAGGTGTTGCCGTATCGAGGCATCGGACAGGCCCTCTTCCGCGTTCCGCCGTGACGCACAGGAGTTGCGCTCCAGGAGCGCGCGTGGACCTAGCTCAAGTCATACTTGAAGCAACTCTGCCGCGGCAGAGTACCCGAGAGCCCCGAGGTTGGCGTGGCATCCCTAATGGGTTTCGAACCACTTCAAGATATGGGCGACTTTGGCGATCAAGTTCGACGGCCTCGCGGTGATGCCGTGTGACGCTTCGGGGATGCGAACGAGCGCGGTGTCGATGTTCCTTAGCTTCAACGCCTGGTAATACTGCTCGGACTCTGAGATGGGCGTGCGGTAGTCGGACTCGCCGGTGAGGAGCATGGTCGGCGTGCTGACATTGCCGACGAGCGACAAGGGGGAGCGGCTCATGTAGTGCTCCGCGTGGTCCCACGGAAATCCGGGAAACCAGTAGCGATAGAAAAAGCCGTAGGCGTCGGCGGTGAGCACGAAGCTGTACCAGTTGATGACCGGCTTCGCCGCGACGGCGGCCCTGAACTTGTCGGTCTTTCCGACGATCCAGCTCGTGAGCACACCGCCGCCGCTTCCGCCCGTCACGAAGAGCCTCTCGGGATCGACATAGCCTTTGGCGATGACCGCGTCGACGCCCGAGATCAAGTCGTCATAATCCTCGCCGGGGTAGTTGTGGTGGATGAGATTTCCGAACTCGCCGCCGTAGCTCGTGCTCCCGCGCGGGTTCGTATAAAGAACGACGTAGCCGGCAGTGGCGAAGAGCTGAATCTCCGCGCTGAACCGGGGTCCGTAGTTCGCGAACGGTCCGCCATGGATCTCGAGAATCAACGGGTACTTCTGTTGAGGGTCGAAGTCGGGAGGTGTGACGATCCACCCTTGGACTTGCCGGCCGTCATGGGAGGACGGGTACCAGATCTCTTCGACTTGGCCGAGGCGTTTATGGGCGAGGAGGTCCTCGTTGAGCCCGGTGAGGTGTTTCACCGCTCCGCTCGGATCCATGACGGCGATGTCGGCGGGTCGCAGCGGATCGTTATAGGTGAACGCGACCGAGCCGTTCTTAGAAGCGGTGAACGAGCCGCCGCCATAGGGCCGTCCGAGTGCGGTACCCCCTAACGCTCCCGTGAGTGTTCTGGGCTCGCCATCGAGAGGCACCACCGCGATCTTGGTGTCGCCCTGATCGTCATAGGCGAACCGGACTTCAGTGCTCTCGGCACCCCATTGGATGTTCTGCACGTCGCGATCGAGCGTCGGAGTCAGCGGCGTGACTTCGGAGCCGTCACGGTTCATCACGTAGAGCGTCGTGACTTGATAGCCCTGCTCGCGATCGTCGAAGCCGACGAACGCGATGCGGGTGCCGTCCGGGGATACCGCCGGGCCCGCATCCGGACCGTTGCGCTGGGTCAGCTGTGACAACGATCCGTCGGCCAGCGAAACTTCGAAGATCTCGCTCTCCACCGGGTCGCGCTCCCAGTCGTCTTGCCGATTGGCGGAGAAGACGATCGACTGGCTATCGGGAGCCCAGGATAGCGGACCACCGTGGTTGAAGTCCCCGGTCGTCAGCTGCCGCGGGGTGCCGCCCTCCGCCGGAACGACATGGATGTGGGTAAACCCGTCCGGCAGATAACCGGCGCCGTCCGCGCGATAGTTGAGCTTGGTGATCATTGTAGGCGGCGGCGCCCACTCTGCTCCGTCCGGTTTCCCGGGCATCCGTACATAGGAAGTGCTCTCGGCGGCAACCCGCATCGTCAGCGCGACGTACTCTCCGTCAGGCGAAAATGAGAGCGCGCCGGGGCCTTCGGTCAGGTTCGTGAGCTTTGCGGTCTCGCCCGTATCCATCCAGCGCATGTGGAGCTGCGCAGATCCTTCTGCGGTAGAAACATAGAGCACCCGGTCACCATTGGGGGACCAGCGCGGCGAGACATTATTATTGTTGCCTGTCGTCAGCGGTCGATGATGCGTGCCGTTGGTGCGAAGGATCCACAGGTTCGATCGTCTGCGATCCTTCATGATGTCCATGAAGTTGCGCACATAGACGACCCACTCGCCGTCCGGTGAGATCTGCGGATCGGTAGCCCATTCGAGCTCGAAGACGTCCGCGGCCTCGAACCGATCGGGACCGTTCGTCGTCGCGGTCACCGGGGTCGTGACCGCTGCAAGGATGGCGAAAGCCATCAGTAAACGCGTCATCCAATGCATGTCGCTTCTCCGTTAGTGCTCTTTGAAGTACATCGGCTTGGCGGGCTCGGGATCCGGATAGACCCGGGCCGCGTCCTGGCCGCTATAGAGGACCCCGTTTTTCATCGTGTACTCCACCGTGCGGGTGTTCTGGATGTCCTCGATGGGGTTCGACTCGAGCACGACGAGGTCGGCGAGCTTTCCAGGCTCGATGGATCCCAGCTCGTGATCCAGTCCGTGATGCTTGTACCCGTTGATGGTGGCGATCTGGATCGCTTCGAGCGGGGTGAACCCTCCGTGAACGAACAGCTCCATCTCCCAATGCGCGCCCAAGCCCATCATCTGACCATGAGCACCCATCTGCAGCAGCGTACCCGCTTGGTGGAGTTTTCGAAGATCCTGCGCCATCTCCACATGGTAGAAGTCGTCGTCGAAGTAGTGCGTCGGCCGACGAAAACGTAGAAGCTCGTCCTTCCGAAAAAAGCTCGACAGCTTCTCGTCCTCCCACAAGCGCTCCCGCATATGAAAGTACTGCTCTCCCGCCGCTCCGTTGTAGACGACGATGAGAGTCGGAGTCATGCCGATATCGGAATGCGCGAACAGCTTGCGGACGTCGTCATAAAGCGGCGTCAGGCCCATCGAGTGTTCGAGCCCGGTGAACCCGTCGATGATCTGAGTCAAGTTCATTTGGGGGTCCGCGAAAGACTCCGTGATGATGTTGACCCGATGATGCCTGGCCGCGGCGACGAGCTGCTGTCGGGCGGCGCGAGTGTGGTTCGAGTAGTCCTTGACCGAAGTCGCGCCGTGGTCTTTGTTGAATCGTACGTGCTCCATCGCGTCGTCGAGTGAGTGGATAGGCCGGTGCATCTTGGTGCGGTACTTCGTGACGAAGATGGGATCGCCGACCGAGAACAAGCGAGGCCCCACGATGTCGCCCTTCTGAAGCATGTCGGAGGCCCAGAAGTCTTTTTGCGTCGTGCCGTAGACGTCGTACATCGTCGTCACGCCGTAAGCCAAGTTCGCGTGCAGTCCGTACAGGCGTTGCTCGATAACGTTGAGCGCGGAAATGGGGCTTCCGTAGTGGCCATGCGCGTCGAAGATTCCGGGCATCAGAGTCCGTCCGGTGAGGTCATACACCTTGGCCCCGTCAGGGACGGAGACATCGACGCCGACCTCTACGATGCGATCGTCTCGGACGATGACAGTGGCTTTCTCCAGGACGTCGAGCCCGTCGTTCATGGTGAGAACGCGCGCCCCAACCAAAGCAATGAGAGAGGACGGCTTCGAGACCTCGTAGTCGACCGCGAGATCGACACGAGTGACGGTGTCGTTCCCGGCGACGATGTCCGCGAGCGATTTTTCGATGAAGTGAGTGCCTCGGGTCCAATACAGCCGTGAGCCGTCCTCACTCCATTCCATGAAGTCGCCGTCGTCCGGATCGACCCGAAGGGTAAATCCTTCTCCATCGGCGGCACTGACGTCTCTCACTTGCCCGATGAACTCGAACGGGGTGACGAAGCTGCGGTGATATTCGCGAAAGGCGACCCAGTTCAGATCCGGCGACAACACCGCTCGCGTCGCGTGGAGGAAACGGTAGAGGGTTTGCTCGTCGAGCCCGTCGGTTCGGATTCGCTTGAGCGTGAGGGTGTCGTCGACGTACTCCGTGAAGTAGAGGCGTGCGCCGTCCTCGGAGAACGAGACGCTCGGTGGACGTTTCGCGTAGCGATTTCCGGACCAGTGGATGCCGGTCACCGGACGCTCCTTACCCGACGCGTCGATGGTGGCTAGCTCGAACTGGGTTTGTTCTTCGAGCTTGTCTCCATGGACGAGCGATCCCGCGCCTCGAATGAACGCGATCTGGGTGCCGTCACGAGAGACCGCGATCGAGCCGTACTGCGACGCTCGGTGGGTCAGCTTCGTCGGCTCGCCGCCGCCATCGATGGGCCGCACGAAAACCCCACCCATCTCACCGTCGCTCCAGGACGCGTAGTAGAGCTTTCTCGAGCCTTCGTGTACGACCGGGTTGGTCTCGTGTTCGGCCGACGCCGTGAGGTTGATGTTCTTGCCGTCGGTATGGAGGTAGAGATCCCCGAGAGCTTCCGACACGATCCCTCGCTTCGTCGGAACCCCCCACCGGTGGGATCGAGTCTGAGTCTTTCCCTGCGGGACGTCCAGATCGACCCGCAGCGTTTCATCGATCTCGCGACGTACCGGCGCGACGAACGGAATGTCGCGCGTGGTGCCGGTGTCCGTCGCGACGGCATGAAGGGTGCCGCCGTAGCTGATCACGACCTCTCCGTTATCCGGATGCCAGGCGATGTTCGGATAAGCGCCGTAGAAGCTGCTCGCCTCGAAGCGTCCCGGGTCGAGCCCGCGAAGGATGGTGCGCTCTTCTCCACTCTCGAGATCGCGCACGACGAGGACGGTCTCTTTGTCGTCGCGATGGATGTAGGCGAGCTCGCCTCCGTCAGGCGACAAACGAGGGCTCGCGGCGCCGCCTGCCCGGTCGATCGCAACGCTCACCTCTCCGGTCGTCTGGTCGTAAGTCTTGATCCGTGGGCCGCTCTCAGGGATCGATCCGTCATTGTGGACGTAGTAGATTTTTCCCGATGCCGGGTGCTCCATGAAATGATTCACCGGCGTGCGTCCTCCGGCCGGAAGCAACTCCTGCTTCTCGCCGAAGAAATTGAACTGGTAGGCAGGAAAGCGCACCTTCATGTCGAGGGCGGTTCCGTAGAGATGTCTTCCGTCCCGAGACCATGTGCCTTGAAACACCGGTAGCTCCATCTGCGAGACGTTGGCTAGCTCCTCCGTCTCTCGAGTGAGAACCCACAGATCGTTGCTGCCGCCCCGATCCGACGTGAAGGCGATGCGATCGCCTTTAGGTGAGTAACGAGGCAGCATGTTCCACGAGCGTCCGTCCGTCAGCCGAGTCGCCTCGCCGCCCGCATAGGGCATCTCATAGAGGTGCCCGAGCAGGTCGAACACGAGGTGCCTCCCGTCGGGAGAGATGTCCACGCTCGTCCACGTCCCTTCGCGAGCGCTCAGCTCGAATAGCGAATGCGGCGCACGGGAGGCGTCGACGTCCCAGCTCGTCGGCGTTTCTTGGGCCGTCGAGCTCGAAGCAATGCCCGTGGCGATCAGAAT
>JAJCXL010000451.1 GCA_029263435.1 Acidobacteriota bacterium
TGAAAACGCCTCTCGGACCCATCGCAAAGGTCGTCGACAGCGCATAAGCGAGCGGGATCTGTAAGAGCCAATAGCACACGAGGTTGATCCAAGTCGGCGTCGTCGTATCGCCAGCTCCATTGAAGGCCTGAACAATCACCATCCCGAAACCGAAAGCGGGATAGCCGTAGGCCACAATCGACAGACACAGCGCCGCGACAGCGACGACATCGGCGTCCTGAGTAAAGATCCTCGCTAAAGGCTCCGCGTAGAAGTGGAACAAGAGTCCCACCGAGCTCAAGAACGCGACATTGCTGAATGCCGAGATCCAGACCGAGCGCTCGGCCCGCTCGGGTTGTTTCGCGCCGAGGTTCTGACCCACCAGCGTCGCGGCGGCGTTTCCCATCCCCCAAGACGGCAGGAGCGCGAAGATGACGACTCGCACCGCTATGGTGTAGCCGGCCACTGCCGTCCCCCCGAAGGTGGCCAGGATCCGAAAAAGCGCAATCCAGCTCGCAGTTCCGACGAGGAACTGAATCATCCCCACCCGAGCCAGCCGCAGCATCCTCGTGGCGATGGCCGAGTCGAACATCAAGTGACGCCGGCGAATGAACAGACGCCCGCGCCCCCTCGTCAAGGCCCACACCTGGAGCAAGATGCCGATAGCGCGGCTCGACGACGTCGCTATCGCCGCCCCCTCGATCCCCATCGCTGGAATCGGGCCCCATCCAAACATCAAGATCGGGTCGAGCACGATGTTGAGGAGATTCGCCGTCCACAGGACCCGCATGGCCGTGGACGCATCGCCGGCCCCGCGAAATACTGCGTTGATGAGAAATAACAAGACGAGCGTGGCATTCGTCCCCAGCATGATCGCGGTGAACCCGCCGCCGGCGGCGACAATCCCATCCGTCGCTCCCATCGCCCCCAACAAGCGAGGGGCAAAGACGATCCCCACGAAAGCGAGAGGGACGGAGATCAAAGCGCCGAGCGCGATGGCCTGAACGGCGGAGACTGCCGCCAGCTCCGGCTCATTCTCCCCGATGCGTCGGGCGACGGTCGCGGCAGCGGCCATGCTCAATCCCATGGCGATCGCGAAGACGAGGGTCAGCATCGAGTCGGTCATCCCAGCGGCTGCCAGTGCTTCCGGTCCCAGCTTCGCGATGAAGTACACATCGACCACCGAGAAGACGGACTGCATGACCATTTCGAGAACCATCGGAACCGCTAGCAGGACGACCGCTCGCGCAATGCTCCCGCTCGTATAGCTACGCCGCTCGCCTCTTATCGAAGCGACGAGCTCCCGCCAGAATCCTTGGGTCTCTGGTTCCGTTTCCGTCATGCTGATCGTCGAGCTCTCTGGAGCTAGCTAAGCGCTCGGCTCCCTCAAACCAAAAAAGGCCTCCCGGAAACCCGGAAGGCCTCTTTTTTGGAAGTTATCCGGGAACCTAGGGCGGTGTCTCCCCGTCGACAAGAACGACGCTCGAACGCATAGAAAGCGCTACGGTCGTCATCGTCGAAGTTCGAGTCGCCACGCTAGAGTCCCTGAAGCAGCGACGCTATCTGAGAGCACGATGCGATGTCAACGAAAAAAAGCCCGGCTCGCCTATAATGACTCGCAATGCCGCCAATCGTGGAACCGAGCCAGGAGATAGACGCGTCGAGCCCGGCGGGCAGGGCGCGCGACGGCGACTACGCCGAGCGCGGCGACTACCACCGTCACCTCGACCCTCACTGGTCCTACGCGCCCATCTATGAGCGGAAGGTACGCTGGGTCGACCGCTGTCTCGAGGGCGTGAAGAGCGAGGCGCGTATCCTAGACGTCGGAGCAGGCGAAGGGGCCCTGGTGGCGCGGTATCGCGATCGCGGTCTCACCATCGAAGGCGTAGACGCGGCCTACGCATCGGATCTCGTGCGTCGCGCCGACTTGCGTACCCTCCCCTATGACGACGGCGCCTTCGACGTCGTGCTCTTCCTCGATGTGCTCGAGCACGTACCGCTGCTCGAGCAGAGCGCCGCTCTTCACGAAGTCGCGCGAGTCATCAAACCCGGCGGCACGTTGTTCATGAGCGTTCCGAACCTCGCCCACTTACACAGCAGGCTCAAGTTCCTTCTCGCGGGAAAGCTCACCCGCACATCAGCGGTGGACCGGCACCCCGGCGATCGACCCGTCGCGGAATATCTAGAGCTCCTCGCCGAGGCAAGACTCGAAGTCGTCGAGCGAGGAGGCATCTTTCCGACGCTCCCGATCGCTTTTCGCGCGGTCAATCGTCAGCCGAAACGGTGGGGCTGGCTCGTCGGCGCTCTCGATGCAGTGGTACCCGGCCTGGGTCTGCGATTTCTCGCGACGATCCAGGCGACCAAGCCCCCTCGCTAGGGGCTAGGAGCTAGCGGCCCGTTTTCCTGCCGCTGACATAGCCCAGAGACTCGAGGTGGCGCCTCGTCTCCTCATCAAGCTCCGCCTCGCTTCCCGCAGCGTTCGATGCAGCACCCGCCCGACAACGGCGAAGCTCTTTCTCCGCAAAGACTCGAATCGCGTCGGTGACGTCGGAGTTTCCCGCCGGGTCTCGTTCACGCGGATCGGAAGAGAGATCATAGAGCTCGACGGTGTCGACTTCCGCGTTCCAAATCCCTTTCCACCCACCGCGTCTCACGACGATGTTGATGTCACCGCGATTCTCTTTATACGGCCGAAAGAACTTCTTCTGGTTCTCTCGCATCCCGACGAATCGGAGCTCGTCGTCAGACGGCTCCAACAGATTCCGACCGCGAACCTCCGCTCCGGCCTCCACCTCCAGGTAGCCCATGATCGTCGGGACGACATCGATGAGACTCACCGGCATCGAGATCCGCTCGCCCGCTCGCTCGTCGGCTGGCAGCTTGACGAGCAGCGGCACTCGCATCAGCTCCTCATACACGGACTGATCGTGCTGCCAGCCGCCGTGATCGCCGAGCTCTTCTCCGTGATCTGAGACGAAGACCAAAAGCGTGTCGTTCCAGTGCCCGGAGTCTTCCAGTGCCGCGCGAAGACGGCTGAACCGGGCATCCGCGTCGGAGATCGCCGCATCGTAGAGCTGGTCGATGGTTTCGGACAGCGCATCGAGACGCCTGAGTGCGGACACCTGTTCGTCCGTGTTGTCTTGGGTACCGAGGGGCTGGCCGGCGTCATAGTCGACCCGGGTCAGAGTGCGATACTCACGCAAAGCTCGGTCGAGCTCGGCCCGTAACTCTTCGTTGACGTCGCCGCCTGCCGCAGATTCGGGGTTGTGGGGCTCGACGGTATGCACGTACAAGAAGATGGGTCTTTCGTCATCCTGCGACGCGAGCCACTCCACGACATGTTTCTCGACATCTGCGTCGCCGCCGAGACGCACTTCCTCGAAACCGCGGTCGAGACCCGACATGGGTCCGACATAAGGATTCGCGAAAAAAGACGCCGTGCGATAACCCAGCGCGGCGAGAGACGACGCGAGCGGGCTCGCGGTCTCCGAGAGTCGATCGCCATCGGCAAGCACGCCGTGCTCGCAAGGAAGCTGCGATAGCAGCATCGACGCCACCGAGGGCAAGGTCCACGGAGCGGGCGCGCTCGCTTGCTCGAACACGATGGAGGATTGAGCGAGGCGATCGATGGCGGGCGTTTTGGAGGGACTATTGAAGTAAGCGCCCAGCCGGTCCGCCCGGAGCGTATCGACGACGTAGACGACGATATTCGGCCGAGGACCTCGCTCACGCACCGATCCGGTGACGCAGCCGCTCACGAGCAGCATACCAACCCAAACCACTGTACGTGCGCTGAACATCGGTCGTCGGAGAATTTACAGTATAGTTCACGCCTCGAAAGCTCGACCCGAATGATGCGCACCCTTCATCCCCTTTTGATAGTCTCGTGCTTGCTCGGATTTATGGGCCACGTCGCTTGCACCGGTCTGTCGACGAGCCGCCCCAACATCATCCTGATCTCGATCGACTGCCTCAATCAACGTCAGCTCGAGACCGCCATCGAACAGGGCTATGCCCCGGCGCTCGCCGCCTTCGCGAACAACGCCACTGGGTTCTCACGTGCTTACTCTCACGCGCCGTGGACGACGCCGTCACACATGAGCATGCTCACCGGTCTTTATCCGTCACAGCATGGACGAGACGTG
>JAJCXL010000452.1 GCA_029263435.1 Acidobacteriota bacterium
CCGCGATGGCGGCGTCCATTCCACGAACCACCTCCGCGTGCTCTTCATCGTTGTCGAAACTCGGCCTCCACACGCAGTACGTCAAAGTCTTCCCCTGACGCCACCGGAGAGTTTTTCCGTCACGCTCGATCCCGAGGAGGCCTTGTCGATCGTCCGCCGCGCCGGCGGCCTGCTCGGCTAGCTCCACCCGAGACGCGGCGTAGGCCAACACGGCCTCTTCCTTGAGTCCAATATCTCCCTCGACGATGTAACGCTCGCTCCGAATCCCGAGCGCATCGCACTCGATTGTGACTTTGGGAGCCTCTGCCTTGATCTTGTCGACGAGCTCACTCGTGTTCATCATCCCCGCACCTCCGAATTGTCTTGAATCAGCCTCATAATACGCGACACCGCAAGCCCGCGACCCGCGGTGAGTCACCGACTAGCGGCGCTCTCAACTCGAATGACGGCCCAATTTCAGAACTTCCGCGATACGAGCGCCGATTTCTTCATCGGCCTCGCGAGTCTCCACACCGCTTTGTCGATCGGAGCCCCGGGTGGCGCGCAGAGCCGCAACGTGTACCGAGCGCACCCCACCGGGTCGTTCTTCGATGATTCGCTCGGCCAAGAGTCCATCGACTCCGAGCCCGGCGTAGCGCTCCGCGTCCACACGCGACGCCGCTCCTGCCGCAGCCACCAACACCCGGGCCGAGTAAGACCTCTCGAGGGCCGTTCCAGCCATCACTCGTTGTGCCACTCGCGCCACGTCGGCTTCTTGCGCCGGTCCCCAAGGGAGGAGGTCCGTTAGCGTCTCGCCTCCCAGTCCGGTCCAAGAGCGCTCCAAGAGCGCGGCGGCGACGACCGGCACGTCACGAGCGAGCTCCCGGGAGTCGCCAATGACGTCGCGATAGACGTCCGACCAATCGGACGGCGGAGCGATGTCGAGTCGAGCGAGGACTTCGTTCACGAGCGCGACACGAAGCGGCGGGGTCGGATAGGCACCGGGCCGACTCCTTCTAACAGGCGCCGTGCGCACGTGATCCGCGTCCGCGGCGAGCTCCGCCGCCAAAGCCGAAGCAAAGCTCTTTCCAGTCGCGACCACTCCGAAGACATCGGCAAAGATCTCATCCGTCCACGCCACCCAAACGTCTCGCCGCGCTCCGTTGGTATCGTCCGAGAGCATCGCACCCCGGACCGCCTCCCGGGCTTCCGCCGCGAGCCGTAGATCTTCGGCGACGATGTGTCCAGCTTCGTGACCCACGAGCACGAGATCGGGTAAGCGATTCCCTATCTCCCACGGGATGCCGATCAAAGGGACCGGGAGACTCATCAAGACGGCAGTGAAGGCCTTGACGTCCTTCGCATCCAGCCCTTCCGGCTGAAACGTCTTGGTCCGTGCTTTGGCGAACGGCGTCCTGTCGGGCGCATAGAAGACGAGGGGCGGCTCTTTCACCCGTCCTCCCGCGACCCGGCCCGCGCGCACCGCCGCGTCGAGGCACGGCTGGTAGCAGGCCCACGCCAAGTCATCCGCGGCGTCCAGCGGCGCTCGGAATCGATCGACGTCTCGTTGCGCGAACTTGTCGCGAAAAAACTCCCACAACAAGTGGATCGTGCCGATATCTCGCCTGAACCCGGGTAGGGCCCCAAGCGCTCCGAGGCGCTCCTCCGACGAGACGGCCGTCGCCGGGTCCACCGGCGTGCCGCCCAACGCGTCAGAGAGCGTCGCTTCGAGCGTCAGCGTCACCCGCTCTATCTGGGTGTGGTGCTGAGCGAGATCACCGCTCGCTCCCGCTCGCGCGCGCCACGCCTCCCAGTCGGACTCGAGATGCCGGACTCGAGCCCGCAAGCTCTCGACGGCCGATCGAAGCAAGCTCATGGATCCCTCCGGGCGAGAACCCGCCGCTCCGGCGTCGCCGTCCACAAGCTGACGGACGCGCTCGGGCGTGGGACAGCGGCAGGCATCCGGGGTCTCAACACCTGCAGCGCTCCCGCGAGAGCTCCCAGGGTGGCACCTCGTGCGAGCTCTCGGACCAGCGTCCCGAGATAGGGGATCCGATCATTTTCCCCCGCGAAGACGCCGCAAAGCACCGACAACGTCGGCTCGAGCGTCGTGAGATTCCAGCAAAACTCATGCGCGTCGGCGAGAAGCGCGAGCTGGTCGGGCTCGCTCGCCGGTGGAGCGAGGTCCAATATCCAGAGACGTGTCCCGGCTCGTTTCAGGGTGGACGCGAAGCGAGGCGGATCTCTCAAACGCCGTCGATTCGAGATCTCGTGAAGGATCTCGCTTGAGCAAATGGGCGGTCCTCCTCGCTCAGGAGCGGCGAGCTCCACGTGGAATCGCTCTTTCCGGTACATCCCAACCAGTGTCTCCGAGGCGAGGCCGCGGTCTTTCCGCTCGGCCGAAACGAGCACACAAACAGTGGGGGCGATCCCGGAGGCGGCCCGCACAGGGCTAGGGGCGCCGAGCTCTCCTTCTCCCCGTCGCAAGATCGCGCTCAGGCCCAATCGGTCGTGCAAAGATCCGCCCGGTAGCGTGGCGAGCTCCCACGGCAGACGCGCGGCAACCGAATCCGCGAAGCGAAGCTCCAGCCGTCCAGCCTGCGACTCCGCACCGACCGCGTGAGAGAGCACGCTCACTAGCTGCGCGCCCAACCCGGCCGCGAGTGTTGGGGAGGTTTCCCACGGGGGTTGTGGAGCTTGGGTGAGCCGGCGCGGCTCTTCCGCGGACGCCAGCTCGAAACGAACGACAGTGGGTGGAGCGCCGTTAGTGGACATTCGGAGCGAGCGAACCGAGTCAGTCATCACGTGGCGAGAAGTCTATCCCAGCTCCACCTTGGGGCGAGACGTCAGCCGATATCTAATCTCGATATTTACTCGCTTCGAAGCCCCTCGACGGGATCGACGCGCATCGCCCGAAGCGCAGGCGGCACGCACGCAGCGACGGCGGCCACCAGCAAGAGTCCGCTCGCGACGGCGAGCGAGCCGAGGTCGTTCGGAGAGACTTCGAAGAGCACTCGAGCGAGAACACCCTCGGTGAGTCGAACGATCGCGAGTCCGGAGAGCAAGCCGACCCCGACCAGGACAACGCTTTGACGCACGACGAGCCCTCCCACTCGGACCGGCTCCGCTCCGAGCGTCACCCGGATGGCAAGCTCTCTTCGACGCAGTGCCACCGACCACGAGAACAAGCCATAGACGCCGACAGCCGCAAGAAAGGCCGCCAGAAGGCCGAAGAACAAGAGCACCGTCATCAGAAGCCGCGGCTCGGCCGAGTGTTCTAACGCCCGCTGATCCCAAGTGCGAGCCTCGGACAGAGGCACTCCGGGAGCGAGCTCTCCCAGCGCGGTCCTCACGGCCGACAGCGCGAGACTCGTTGACGCCGCGCGCACTGCGAGGACGTTCTCGCGAAACGGAAACTGACGCATCGGCACGTAAAACGCCGCCTCGACCGGTTGGCCCAGCGGCGCGTCCCGGACGTCTCGAACCACGCCGACGACCTCCATGGGATAGGGACCGTTGCTACCAAGCAAATTTCTTCCCAATGGGCCGACGCCTGACGCATAGCCGGTGATTCGACTGCCGAGCGGCGAGCGATCTGCCAGGTACTGGCGGACGAAGCTCTGGTTCACCACGACCACGCCAGGACCGGACGCGACGTCACGGCTCGTGAAGAACCTTCCGGATGCAAGCGTCGCGCCCATCGTCTCGAAATAGCCGTCGCTAACGCTATGCATCTGAGCCTGCGGAAGATCGTCGAAATCGTCCGGGGCCTCACTGTGATCCACCGAGAACGCGACGCGCCAGCCGACCTCGAAAGGCAGGAAATTCGTCGCGCCGGCCGCCTCCACGCCGGGCTGCTCACGGATCCGCGAAAGCACGCGCGCATGGGTATCGCCGACGACGTCCCAGTCGGAATAGGCGTCGCTCGCGAGCTGAATCGAGCTCGTCAGAACACCATCGGCGCGGACTCCCGTCGGGGTCGTGACCATTTGTTCGACCGTACGCACCAACAACGCGGAGCTGGTGAGCAACGCGCAAGCGAGCGCGACCTCGGACGCGACGAGTACCGAGTAGATGCGTCGTGCACCGATGGAGCTTCCCCTTTCACCCGACTTCAGACCGGTGGTCACCCGCTCGCGCAACAGCAGCAGCGCAGGAACCAATCCGAAAAACAGTGTCGTCAAAGACGCGATCCCGATGCCCACGCCGAGCGATCGCACGCTCAGCTGCGCTTCCGCGAGTCGAGGGATATCGACGGGCGTCAGTCGCACGATGATGGGAAGGGCAGCCGCAGCGGCAAGAACACCGAGGACGGCCCCGAAGAGCGAGAGAACGAAGCTTTCTCCGAGAAGCTGTGCGACGAGCTGTCGTGGCGTGGCGCCCATCGCAACACGCACCGCCACCTCCCGCTCTCGCGACAACGCGCGGGTCAACATGAGCGAGCCGATGTTGAGCACACCGACTGCGAGCAGCAGTCCCACCGCCCCGAACAAAACGTAGAGCGCGGGTCGATAGTAGCCGAGCTGCTCGTCGAGCAGCGGGACCAAGCGCGATCCCCAGCCGGCCCCGGTGCTGTTGGGGGTTCCTGCCGATTCGGTCTCGAGCCGGGTCCACAAGGCGTCGACCGCGCTTTGGGCTTGCTCGAAGGTCGTATCCTCGGACACCCGGGCGACCGCTTCCATGAAGCGAGCTTGCCGGCTGTGCTGAGCCATGTCCCAGTTGAGCCGCTCCCACACGTCGATGTCGTCAGGATAGTGAAACCCTCGTGGCATGACCCCCACGATGGTGTAGGGCCTATCGCTCAAGCTGAGCTGCCGGCCAAGGATCGAAGGGTCCGCCTCGTAGCGGCTCCGCCACAGCCGGTCACTGATGACGGCGATGCGCTCATTGGGCACGAACAAAGGCCCGTCCTGCGGAAACCCCGCCCCGAGCTGAGGTCGCACGCCCAAGACATCG
>JAJCXL010000453.1 GCA_029263435.1 Acidobacteriota bacterium
GAGATCGTGAGTGATGAGGAGGGTCGCGGTCTGGGACACGTCGGCGATGTCCTTCAGTAGCTGGAGGAGTTGGGCTTGAACGGTGACGTCGAGCGCGGTGGTCGGCTCATCCGCGAGCAGTACTTTGGGCTCACACGAAAGTGCCATGGCGATCATCACTCGCTGCCGCATGCCGCCGGAGAACTGGTGGGGGTAGCTCGCCACTCGGGTCTCCGGAGCCGGGATACCGACCCGGTCGAGGAGGTCGATGGCGCGCTTCTTCGCGGCGGCCTTGGTGAATCCGAGATGCAGTCTCAGGGCTTCGGTGATCTGCCAGCCGACGGTGAAGAGGGGGTTGAGTGACGTCATCGGGTCTTGAAAGATCATCGCGACGGTCTTGCCGCGAATCTTTCGCATCGCGTCGTTGCCTTTGCCGAGGACGCTGATGCCGTCGACCCACACTTCACCGTCGACGATCTCTCCCGCGGGTCTGGCGACGAGGCCCATGATGGAGAGCGCGGTCACGGACTTGCCGCTGCCGGACTCACCCACGAGCCCGAGGGTCTCGCCCGCGCTTAGCTCCAGGCTGACGCCATCGACGGCTAGGACCGGCCCCTCATCCGTGTGGAACTGGGTACGAAGGTTTCTAATCTCGAGAACAGTCACACGATCTCGATTCTATCTACGAGCGTACGAAAGAAATCCCGGGACCAGATCTCGAGGCTTCGAGGATCGACGACGAAAGGGAGCACTTCTTCTCGTGCCTGGTCGACGCTCAGCTGGTCGATCGCTTCGTGGCACATCGCGCGGAACGAGCGTGCGTCGAGAGGTTCGGTTGCTGGATAGTCTCCCGACTGGATCATCCGCTGCTCGAGGTGGCTCAAGTGCAGCAGGGGATAGTTGGCGACGTACCATACGAAGTCATACCAGTCGCGGCCCTTGACTCGATTGCGCCAACGGCGGAACAACAGCGCGTGCATCTTACCGGCGAATAAGTCGGGAAGGACGTAGGTGCGGACCGCGAACGGGACCGGTTGGAGGACAGGCTTTGCCTCTGTCTCGAATCCCGCGGGCGGGTCGACGTCCACCTCGAGCCGGATTTTCAGCTGTTGCTCGGCCTGGACCCCGGCGAGGAGCGTAGGGTCGGCGTCGATCACGAGGAGCTGTTTCAACGTGTTCGTCTTGATGAAAGCTGATTCGATGGGGCTCTCACGAGTCTTCTCGACGGGCGCGAACGAAACCTCGAAGCCAAAGCTCGAAAGCTCTCTCTCGAGCGAGGAGCCGTACCTCGCGAGCGAAAAATCCGGCATCGGCTCGAGCAACGAGAAGTCCAGATCCTCCGAGTAGCGATCGAGCCCATACACGATGCGGAGCGCGGTGCCGCCGTAGAACGCAGCGTGCTCGAAGAACTTGCTGCGCCAGAGTCCGAGCAACGCCAGCTGCTGAAGAATCTCTCGGAGCGCGGAGACGTTGTCTTCGACGGTGTCGTGGGGGTAGCGCTCGAGCATCCGCTGAATGGCTGGGTTCATGAACGACCGCCGAAGCGTTGTGAGAGATAGTCGCGCAGGAGTCGTATCTTTCTCGAGCCGTAGTGGCGTGTGATGTCCTCTAGGAGGGGGAGATCGAGTGCGAGCAGCGTGTCCTGGTCGATGCGCAAATCGTCATCGAGGTAGCCGGGGAAGTCTCCCGTCTTTCGTGGGGTGAATCGCCGGTCGGTCCACACCTTGTCCGCGAGCGCTTTTTCTGGCGATGCGATGAGAAAGTGCTGTCCGTCCTCGGTCGCTCGCTGATCGATACCGACGGCGTACTTGGGCTCGGACAGCCTCCGGTACGTGAATCGGCCGAGCGGGGTTTCGAAGCGATGCGAGCGCGAGACGGTTACCGATGTCACGGCTGCGACCCGTTCGGGAATGATTCCGTAGAATGCGAGCGCGTAATCGAGACTGATATACGAAGGCCCGTAGATCAAGTTGGCGAGGATCTCGCGCGGCAAAGGACGTCGCCGGTAAGTCTCCCCGAAAACGTAGAGTCCCTTCTTGACCCTAATAATGTCGCCGGCGCTCATGAGGGACCGAACCTTGTCGCGCGGCTTGGCGTAGCTCGAAAGACAACTCATGAGCTGTTGATAGTCAAAAACCTCCGCCTTGATGGCACGGCGAAGCTCGTCGATGCCTCCCATATCTCATTGTAGTCAATAAAATACTAGTAAGTCCAGTATGAATAGACTTACTCGCTTCATTATGTCGCATTGCCGCCTCAGCTCGTCAACGCTTCGTACCCGTCACCCAGTCGTAGCGTATGTCGTCGTCGATGATCTCGCCCGAAGGACGAACGCCAACACCGGCACCGCCATCCACGACGTAGATCGAGCCCGTGACGTAGCTAGATTCGTCCGAGGCTAGCCAAAGGACGAGGTTCGCGACTTCTTCCGGCTCGCCTGCGCGAGCAAGGGGTAGGGTCGGGATACGGCTCGAAAGTCCCGCCGCCATGCGCGGAGGCAGCGGCTTGGGCTGGGTGTCGATCAGGCCCGGACTCACCGTGTTCACCAGAATGTCGAAAGGCGCGAGCTCGATCGCGGCGACCCGCGAGAACGCTTCGGTCGCTGCTCGGCTCGAGGCGTAAGCGGCGGCGCCGGCCGATCCGCGCTTGCTCACGCCGGACGAGAAGTTGATGATGCGTCCCCCGCCACCTTGGCCTATCATGACCTTGCCCGCCGCTTGGGTCATCAAGAATGTGCCGCGACAGTTGACTCCATAGACGGTGTCCCAAACCTCGAGCCTCTCCTCCATGAGTGATGCATGGGGAGCCACCGCCGCGTTGTTCACGCAGGTGTCGAGTCGCCCGAAGTTTCCGACCGCACCGGAAACGATCGCATCGACGCCCTCCGGCGTGCTGATGTCGGCAGTGACGCCGACGACTCTGTCTGACTTCGGGTGGCCCGCCAGCGTCTCGGCGAGACCGTCAGGCTCTCGATCCGCAGCGAGAACTTTTGCCCCAGCCTGTAAGAATCGACTCACGATGGCGCGGCCGACCCCTCGGGCTGCGCCGGTAACGATCACTACTTGGTCTTTCAAGTCGTAGGTGACTTGGCTCATGAATTCAACTCCGTCCTCATCGTCAGTACGTTCAAAGAGAAGACATTATGCATTGAAGCCCGGCCCAAACCTTGGGCTGTGTGCTCTCAAGGACACGATTCGAGGCGTGATATCGTTTCCGCCGGACGACGATCGGAGAAACCAGTGCTTGAACAGCAACTATTTCATGCTTTCGTGCGGGTCGGCTTTCTTGCGGGCACGTTAGCCGCCCTCGAATGTCAGCCGGCGGAGGCACCGCAACCAGCCGCTGCCGCCACTACCGAGGGGCTCGACTACGACAACCCCGAGCTTCTCGTCGACACGGATTGGCTCGCCGACCACCTTGGCGCCGAAGAAGTGCGCATCCTCGACGTCCGGAGCCTCGAAGACTACGAGGCAGGCCACGTACCTGGAGCCGTCCGGATTCCGCGTGAGCAGCTGCAGGATCCTGAACGGGAGCCCGGCGGCATGGTTGGCTCCGCCGAGCAGGTCGCGAAGGCGTTGGGTGACGTCGGTGTCGATGAGTACGTGCATGTCGTCGTCTACGATGAAGGCGTCTCCACGCGCGCGGCGAGAGCGTTTTGGACGCTCGAGTATTACGGGCACCCCCGCGTGTCGCTTCTGAACGGCGGCTTCGACAAGTGGTTGGCGGAGGGTCGCGGGACGAGCACGGAGACTCCCGCTGTCGAGCCGGTCACGTTCAACGTCCGCGCTCGCCCGGGCGTGGTGTCGACCAAGGACAGGATCCTCGACGAGATGGCGGATACGGCCGTCGTTCTCATCGACGCACGTAGCGAGGCCGAGTTCACGGGTGAAGAAGTCCGCGCCGAAAGAGGCGGGCACATACCGGGCGCGCTACACCTCGAGTGGACCCGGAACTTTACCGACGGCGAGACCCCCGTCTTCAAGCCTGCTCTTCAGCTCGCCAAGCTCTACGATGACGCGGG
>JAJCXL010000454.1 GCA_029263435.1 Acidobacteriota bacterium
CCGGAGCAGACCCTATTGAGATCGAGCGGGGTCGTTCCCTTGAGCTCACCATCGAGAAATACGTTCGCCTCGGACGGGTTGCTGCTAATCGATAGTCGCCCTATCGATTCCTCCAGCTTCACGATCTGGGCGGTGTAGTCTCGCGGCTGATCGGCCGAGAACGGAAAGCTCACCGTCTGGAAACAATCCAGCCGAAGCTCGATCTGATGCTGACCCAGAGGCAATGCGCCGAGCTCGAACGGCGCCGACACTCGATTAGGATCGACGTTGGACGGCATGAAGCTGCGCAAGTCGGGTGGAAGGGTCCCGGAGGTCGTTCCGACCAACTTGCCGTCCACGATGACGTCCACGCCGGCGGGCTCGGTAATAATGGGTAGCCGGGCGCTGGTGCGCGTCAATGGCAAATCGAGCGGGGTGATCTCGCCGGGCGCAATGCGAAGCTCCGGATCGATATAGGGCTCGTAGCCTTCGAGAGAGACCTCGACCCGAGCGATTCCGGTGTGGACTTCCACGGGGAAAAAATTGGTGATGCCGATGAAATTTCCGTTCACGATCACTCGCGCGCCGGCGGGCTCGGTCGTGACCGCGATATAGCCGACGAGCTGCTTTTTCTGGTCTTCGAAGAAATCGACGATCCGAGGAGACAGAGCTTCCGCGTCGAGCGAGTAGCGCGGATTGTCCAGCAAGATCTGACGAAAATCATCAGAAGCACCTTGAGTCTGGCCTGCGGTGAAGTAGGCGCGGGCACGGTGCTCGAGCGCTTGCTGCTGGAGGTCGAGGAGCTCTTTCGCGAGCCCGGAGCGCATCCGTCGCTCGTTGTCGACGGTTTCCACGATCTCCGTGAAGAAATCGATGGAGCGGGACTGACGCTGAGGGTCCTCGAACAGCTGGAGTGCCTCTTGGAATTGCTGGGTCAAGCGAAACAGGAGCTCTTGATCCTCGAGCGTCAGCTGCGAGCCCTCGGCGCCGGCTTGGCTCACCCGACCGACGGGTGCGACCGGAGCGCCAGCGCCTCCCACCTGAGGCGGACGCGCCGGCTGCTGTGCGAGCACCCCGGCAGCAAGCCCGAAGCAAACCGCGAGCTCAATAAAGCCGAACAACCGCTTTCGATTTGTCGTCATAAACATACAGATCTCCAGATGCGTCGACGTCCATCGTTTGAGGCTTCTCGATGGCTCCCCCACCGAGACTCTGGGCGGTCAACGTCGTCAGGTACTTATAGGCGGCGTCGAAGATTGCGATCTGAGCGCCCTCCTCGTCGAGAATGTAGAGATAACCAGCAGGATCGAGAGCGATGTCGACCGCTTTCTTGAAGTCGATCTGCCCTTTTTTCGTCACGATCTTCACGAGCGCGCGCCCTTCGGGTGAGTAGACGAAGACGTCTCGCTTCTTTTTCTCGAGAACGATCAAATTGCCAAGTTGATCGACCTCGAGCGCAAGAATCTCTCGGGGCGTGTTATCCGGAAAGGCTCCGATGAGCTGAGCGCTCTCGTCGAAGCGCAGGATTTGCTTCTGTTTGTCGTCGTAGACGTAGATCTCTCCGAGGCGGTCGCGAGCGGCGAAGCGGATCTTCTCGAGTGGCTCCGGACCATCTTTGCCCGCGATGGTGAAGATGATCGGCTTGCCGTCGAGAACCACGGCCTTCTCGGTAGCCACGACGAGCTGCCCCCGCGGATCCACCATCAGGCCATAGGGCTCGCCTGCTCCTTTCGTCGACGCGAGCGCACCCTTGCGGTCGAACGTCACGATCCTTTTGCGGCCTCTCTCGAGAACATGAATCCCGCCGGCCGAGATCCGCACCGCCATCACGTCCTTGAACTTGTCGCCGAGAGCCCCTCGAAACGTGGCATCTCTCTTGAAGGACACTGACTTTCCGAGAGCAGGCGCGCCGTAGAACCGGTAGAGGAGCGTCAGCCAATCCAGAGCGGACTCGGCGTCGGTGGTCTCCGGATGGTCGTTACGCACCTGTTGAAACTGTGCCATCGCCTCCATGGGCTCGCCTTGACGCACGAAGCTGCGTCCCACACCGAGCTGCGCGCCGGCGGACCAATCCGAACGGGAGTGATCGACGATGACCTGGAAGTAGGCGTCGACCGCCTCTTGAAACTTCCCTTGGCGCTCGAGCGCCATGCCGGTCGCATATAACGCCGCAGGCACCCAAGGATTGTTCTCATACAGAAATACTCGCTGATAGTTCGCCAACGCATCGTCGATCGCTCGACCGGTGCGATCGGAGCGAAAGACGACTTCGCCGAGGTGAAAATAGGCGCCCGGCGCCGCATCACCCGTCGGGTAGCCCCTCAAGACGGAATCGAAGCTCTCTTTCGCTTTCGCGTAATCCTCTTCGATATCGAGGTAGTAGCGCCCGATTCGAAGTAGCGCGTCATCCGCGTACTCCGTGTCCGCCATGGAGGAGACGATGATCTGAAAATCGTTCAAGGCCTGTTTGTAACGCCCCTGGTCGTAGAACTGAACGCCGCTCTCCAAGTGCTGCCGCGCCAGATCGGTCGGCGGGCCTTGAGCAAACACTGACGCGGACAACAAGACCGCGACGAGCGGAATGACTAGACGATCGATTCGTAGTTTCATGATTCTCCCCCAGTCCCTCTAGCGGACCACTCGGATGTATCCTATCGAGCCTGTGCGGCCCCCGGGCTGAATCTTCAAGGTTTCTGCCCAATAACGAAGGCGGGCCGACCGGCCTCGACATTAACGGTTTGGGTATCGGTGACATCTCCGGGCCAGGTGAACACGAACTCATGGGAGCCCGTCACGATCTCGCGGTTCATGAACGGCGGCGCGCCGGCCGCCATGCCATCGATCGTTACCGTGCAGTTGCCTGGGTTCGCGCGGACGCTGACCCGGCCCACGGGCGGCGCCTGAGAAACCGTCGTGTCCGTCTCACGAATCGTCACCTGAATCCGTCGGTTCAAGAAAACGTCGGGCGCGTAAAGGGTGAGCTCATGCGAGCCGGGGCGTAGCTGAGCGCTCGGATTCATCGCTTGCGAAGCGACCGCGCTTTGACCACGCCGGATCGCCAGAGGATAGGCGGCCTCTATCTTGACAGTACCAGGGCGGCCGATACGCGCAAGACTGATGGGCTCAGTGGGAAGCGGCTCCCCGGAGGCCAGAGTCAGCGTCTTCGACGTGTAGTCTTCCTTGGAAATCTGAACCTCGTGAGTGCCTTCGGTCAACGTCAAAGCGAGCGGCGTCACCCCCTCCACATCCTGACCATCGAGACGGACGGACGCGCCATCCGGCTCGGTACGGACGCGAAACTCACGGGTCTTCGAGCTCAAGGTGAACTCGAGCGCGGCCGGGGGCTCGGAGGAGAGTGTGATTTGACTGGAGGCGGACTCATGTCCGTCGAGCCGAAGCTCGATCAAGTGCGTTTCATCGAGCAGGCCCGAGACCTCCAAATTAGTCCCTTCACCCGTCGTCACGAGTCCCGTCGGGGTACCGTCCAAAAACACCGCGGCCCCTGGCGGTTGCGACACGAGCCGGACCGTGTGCGCCAACGTCTCGGGTCCGGGCGGCTCTTTCATGGACATCCACGTGAGGACCGCGGCTAGACCGAGCACCACGACGATGACGAGCGCCCAGATCGGTGCGGCGAGAGCCCGCACCGCGGCCGTCGACTCGGGGACGGCCGTCGCGGAAGAGGAGGTCGCGGGAGCGAGCGTCGCCGATGCGGGTGTCGGGCTGGATGCGACCTCGGTAGGCGTTATCGTATTCAGCTCCGTTTGCTCCGAGGCTCCGTGCTGCGTGACCGCGTCCGATCCGTAGAGCCCGCTCAACTCTTTCGAGATCTCTCTCAGATGACGCGTCCTATCCGCTTCGCTTCGCTGTTGCTCGGCTTCGCTTTGACTCAGCTCTCGGAGGGCGCGACGCAAATGCCTTCGAGCGTCATCGAGCTGCGGATGGGTCTCGACGAGTGACTTCGCTTTGGGAACGAGTGCTTTCCAGTCTTGCGACTTGCTGAGCACGTTGAGCTCGTCGAGTCGGTCCTGGACTACCGGAGGTGTCCGCGGCAGCGTCTTTCGATAGACCGAGAGCACTTTTTCCATCTCCCGCGCCATGGCGCCGGCGTTCGGGAAACGGTGGTCGGGATCTTTTGCGAGCGCGCGGTCGAGAATGTCTTGAATTTCTTGAGGGACTTCATCGTTCAATGAAAGTAGCGGCTTCGGGTTCTCATTGACGATGTTATAGAGGATAGCGGTCGCAGAGTCACCGGGAAAGGGCCGCCGTCCGGTCAAGAGCTCGTAGAGAATGCAGCCGGTCGAAAAAATGTCGGTGCGTCCGTCAAGCGCCTTTCCACGGATTTGCTCCGGTGACATGTAGTGGAGAGTGCCTACCATCACGCCGCTCTTCGTGATCTGCTGGCTACCTTCCACCCGGGCGATGCCGAAATCCATGATCTTGATCTGGCCGTTATCGAGATAGCGTAGGTTGGCCGGCTTGATGTCGCGGTGAACGACGCCGTTCTCGTGCGCGAAGTTCAGGGCGTTACACAGCTGAATGGTGATGTCCAGAGCTTCCGCGATCGGCATGCCGGAGTCCCCGATGAGCGAGGCGACGTCCGTGCCCTCGAGATACTCCATGACGATGTAGGGCTGCTCTTCACCGCCGAAATTTCCGAGCTCATAAATCGTGACGATGTTCGCGTGTTGAAGCTTTGCCGCGGCTCTCGCTTCCCGCTCGAACCGACTCCGGGAGTCCTTGTCCGAGATGATATCCGCGGTCAGCGTCTTGATCGCGACGAGCCGATCGAGCGCGGGGTCCCGTCCTGCATAGACGGCGCCCATCCCCCCCCGACCGAGACGACGCACGATGGTGAACTTCCCGATGTGTAGCTTCGTATCGTTATCCGTCATCACTCACCGATGAGATCTGTCTAAAACCTAACTCACCGCGCCCGGAACACTGATCGGAACACTTGGGGGGTAGTGCTGACTTTCTTCGGGCGCGACTCCATTAATTATGAGACTTTCAGAAGAATCGTGGTCGTATTGTCCTCCCCGCCATTGCGATTCGCTGCGTTGACGAGCTCGTGGGCCTGCTGCACCGAGCCTCCAGCGTCCAGCAGAATCTGAAGGATCTCGCGATCCTCCAACATGGTCGTCAAGCCGTCAGAGCACAAGAGCAATCGATCGCCCTCGACGAGCTTGACGGTCTGCACATCGACCTCGAGATCGTTCTTGCCCCCCAAAGCCCGGGTGACGACGTTTCGAAGCGGATGGGTTCGCGCTTGCTCGCTGTCAATCACCCCGGACATGACCTGCTCGTTCACCCAGGAGTGATCGCTCGTGACGCAACGGAGCTCACCACCGCGGACCATGTAGAGCCGGCTATCCCCCACATGTGCGATGTCGGCAACCCCTTGCTCGACGAGCACTGCGACCACGGTCGTGGCCATCCCCTCGCAATCCGAGTCCTTTTGAGTGTGCTCTAGCAATTTGTGATTAGCGAAGCGGATCGACGTCCGTAACCGGTTCGCGTTCAAGGTCAAGCCTTCGTCCAGGCCGTAAGGCCACGTGATCTCGGAGTCGCCCGACGTCATTTTGACGAACTCTTCGATGGTCTCCACCGCGATCTTCGAGGCAACCTCGCCATGCGCGTGGCCCCCCATTCCGTCAGCGACGACGTAGAGACCTTCAGCGTCGTTGGAGACATAGCTATCCTCGTTAATCGGACGCTTGCGACCCACGTCACTGACCGAGACAGACTCGATTGTCATCTTGCTCATCTTTTCTCAAAGGTCTTCAATAGTCGGCTGGAAATGGCTATCAATCGTTCGAACTCGAATTCATTTCAGCTCAGCAAGGCGCTTTCTGAGCTCCGGGTGATTGGGAAAGGTCGAGACCGCGGTCTCATAGACGCGCTTCGCGCGCACCTTCATGCCTGCGCGCTCGTATAACCGGCCGAGCTCGAGGTGGGAGTCGGGCGATTTCGGATCTTTGTCGATCGCTTGGGTAAACAGTTCTGCGGCCTGGCGAAGCTTGCTTTTGTCTCGCGCGAGCAGTCGTCCCGCGGCGAGGGTATAGTCGACGTTTCCCGGTTGTAGGCGCATAGCTTCGTAGTAGAACTTCAGGGCGCTGTCATAGTCCTGCGATTGCTCCCGCAGCGCGGCATTCTTAAAGTATAGACGAGCCTCTTCCTCCGGCGTTTTCTGTACTTTAGCCAGGCTTCTATCATACTCCTGACGGCTCTTTTCATCACGAAGCTGGTTGAACGCCTCCGTGATCAGCTGAAAACGCTCGTCCGCCGCACGCCTCGCCGATTCCTCAGAAAAGCGGTCCGGATGTTGGTCCCGAGCCAGCTGCAAATACGCCTTTCTGATCTCGACCGCCGATGCGGTCTT
>JAJCXL010000455.1 GCA_029263435.1 Acidobacteriota bacterium
TATGAAGAAGTGTCACTCGACAGGCCCGACAACGCGCCGCCCTTTCGCCTCGTCGTCTACCGGGTGCGCTAGCTCAGACGATCGTTACGACCGTATCCTCCGGGAGCGCTCCGGACTGTGACAAGAACTCTCGAAGCGAGACTGTCGTGTTCCCACGAAGTGAGACAGCCTCATCCTTATAACTGCCTTCGTAATAATGAGAGACCGCAATGAGCCGCCCGCCGTTTCCGACGATGGACTCGACCGCTTGACAGAACAGGCTGACAGCAAAGCCTGGCCGCTCGACTTCCCACGACTTGCGTTTGTCTTCGATAGCGCGCTCAATCTTTCCTTGCGACCAGCCCTTGCTTAGGTAACGACGACGCGCTCTATCTTCGTCGAGTCCCGAACGGGAGTGCTGGATCAACGCGCAGGAGCAACCGCCCTGCGTGATGTCCAAGGGAGTCGTTTCCGCGCGCAGCGCATCGCGAAGACGGGCGTTCACCGCCGGCGCGGCGCCCAGGCCCACGGTGCGAAAAGCGTCCACTGGATCCCTGGTGGCACCGGAGACCGCGACGGTTATCAGGTGACACATCTCGACGCTCGTCGTCTACCGGGACCAGTAGCCCCACACCCATCCCTGCGCCAGCGCTACGACGCCGGTGACGATGGGAAATGCGATCATCGCGAGCCCGAACCGGCGCGCAAACCCGGAGAGACTCCACCGATAGATCACCAAGTACTGTGCGGCGAGCATCGCGAAGAACGCGATTCCGCCTCCTGCCAAAGGATGCTCGCACCACGGGCAATGAGGACCGGCCGCCGCGTGGATGTTGCACGCCACCGAGACACCGTTCCACAGCGATCGGCACCCGCACTGAAACACCACCGCGCACCAGTTGACGAACAAGACGCCCGACACGGCGACGGCCGCAACGAACGCCCAGTGCTTCGAAGACATCATCGCCTCGTTCAGAACGCCATCAAGTAGTTGAGCTTGACGCTCAACGATCGATTCTTCACCCCGAAGACTTCGCCCCACTCATCGAGCTCGTTATAGACGACGAAGAAATCGGACCCCGGCTTGGGGATCCAATTGAAGCGGACGTTGCTCGAGATCTGTCGGGTGTCGTGGTTGTATTGAAACAGCGACATCAGAATCACGTCGGTACGGAAAGCGAGCTGAATCCGCGACGCGACGAGGTGGGTCGTGAACTTCCCTTCCGGAAGATCCACCCAGTTGACCGAGTAGTCGCCGGACAGATCGAGGTGCTTGTTGACGCGGTAGTCGAGGCCCAAAGTCGCGGTGTCTCTCGTTCCGTTCCAGAACCCACCGCGGGAATAGATGACGCTGGCGCGGGCGTAGCGCCTGCCGAACGTGTTCAACCGGACGCCGTAAGTCGTGAAGTCATAGCCTCCGGGAGCAATGGTGACACCCTCTCGGAGATCGAACGGCTGCTCGAGGAACTCGAATGCGTCGTCGACCCAAAACCACAGCGCATCACCGCTTTCGAACACGGTCCCGACGTCGAGATTGTGGGTTCTCGTCTCGACGACCCCACGCTGATTCGGGACGTAGTCGAGGTTGTAAGAAAAATGAAGCTGGCGTAGGAGATCCGCCGACGGACGCGGGCTGAAGCGCAGCGAGCCACGGTGCTGGCGGCTATCTGGACGCCGCACGAACCCGACACCCGGGCGAAAGTCCTCGCCGATGTCGAGGTAGCGATAGCCCGCGCCGTAGCGATCGGTCTCATAGGCGAGCTTGGCGAAGGCAGACTGATCGCCTCCGGCAACCTTGTCGTCTTCCATGTGTGCGAAGTAGCTCTCGAAGGACCACGCGCGACCCATGAACAAGTTCAGGTCGGCGGCATAGACCCGGTTGTCGCCTTCACTATTCTGGCGATTGGTAAACAAGACCCCCACGTTCGATCGATCGAAGATGTCTCGCCTCAATCGGGCGACGGTAAAGTTCTCGCCCGGGACACCAAAGTCGTCCAGGGCATCGGTCTGCATGTTCATAATGCCGACGTTGTACGCGCCCTGCCGACCCGAAAGGCGCGCCCCGGCCAGCAGCGGCACGATACCGCCGCTCGACGACAGCCCGATCCTTCGGGTGAAGACGAGGTCGGCCTCGCGTCGTACGCCGAACAAGAAGCTCCTCTGACTCTCGAGAAAAATTTGACGCTTCTCCGGGAAGAACAACGAGAACCGAGTGAGGTTGACTTGCTGGACGTCGACCTCTTCCTGAGCGAAATCGGTGTTCACGGTGAAGTCGGCAGTGAGCCCAGTCGTCACCCCCCACTTCGCATCGATGCCAACTTCCTGACGCGTATCGGTGCCGGTCACATCTACACTCTGGTCCGCGCCGCCGAGCGCATAAGGCCGGAGCTCGACCGCTCGGCCGGAACGGATCCGAGAGAGTCCGCGCAGCGTGCCCATCTCCGCAGGCCGATACCAGGTCGAGTCGTTGCTGACGAACGGCCAGTAGGTCTCCTCATTCTTGCGTGGCAAGTTGCGCTTGAAGCCGATGCCGAACGGGACCTCTTCGCCTTCCGGTGGAAGCTCGAACCGAAGCGACTTGAACGGGACCACGACCTCCGCTTCCCAGCCCGTATCGGTCTGAGACCCTCGTGCGTACCAGACCGTGTCCCAATCCAAATTCCGAGTGCCACTCTCCTCTCCGTTTTGCAGCATGTCGAACAGCATGCCGTTGGCGTTCGTCGCGAGAAAGACGGCACTACGCCGGTCGTTGAATGCGTCGATCATCACTGCCACCGCATCATCGGAGCCGATGTTCTCATCGCGGAACATCGCCCGCGCAGTCGGCCGGGAGGGCTCCGAATCGAAGGAGCGAATCCCGACATAAAGGTTGGTGTCGTCATAGAGCACCCAGATATGCGTGGGCTCGGTTGCCGGCAAGCCTTCATAGGTCTCCCGCTGGTAAAGGGTCGTGACCGGCTCGGCGAGGCTCCAGGCGGCGTCCGCCAAGTTTCCATCGACGTCTATCTCGCCGTCGACCCGCGTCGCGGTCATCTCCCAGCGTTGCGCGGAAAGGACGCGCACCCGCTCTTGGCGAGACAACGTCTCGAGCTGTTGAGCTTCGTCATGCGCGGTCGCCGCAGAGCCGGCAAGCGCATGCACGCAAACGACGAAGAGAAGCACTCGAATGCTCAAAACAGGCTCATCTGGGCGTCCAGGATCCGCGAGACGGACGTTCCCTTCACTGAAAGAAGTGCATCCGCCGCCGGCGCGAGCTGTCGGTCGAGGTAGTGCTGGTGGTCGAGCCGCGACGGGTTGTTGTCCATGGGCTCCGGACCGTTCACCGTCACGACGTAGCGTACCCACCGCTCCGGCCGGCTCGATTTTCGCGCGGCTTGGACGTGTGGAGGGACGTTCTTCACGTATTCGGCGAGCTTCCGACGCACGCGCTTGCGGTAGACGAGAGCGTCATCGCGTCGGCCCGCGAACAGATCGGCGGCCATTTGCTTCACGTAGTCTTCCACCGGCTCGTCGAAGAATACCCGCCGATAGATCTCTCGTTGGAACTCGCGGGCGAGAGGGGTCCAATCCGAGCGCACCGCTTCGAGCCCCGTGAACTGTAGCTCGAGCCCGTCGCCGTTTCGGACCAAGCCGGCATAGCGTTTCTTGCTCCCGGTCGCCGAGCCCCGGATAGTGGGCATGAAGAACTTGAGGTAGAGCTTTTCGAGCTCGAGCTCGAGATGCGATTCGAGTCCCATCTCGTTGCTCAGCTCCCGAGCCCAAAACTGGGTCAAGTCCTCCGTGAGACCGCGCGCGTCTCGTTCACAAGACACTTCGCTCGCGTTCTCCTCGAGTCGAACGAAGAGTGAATCGGTGTCCCCGTAAATGACGGGGAAACCCCGTTCTTCGATGAAAGCACGGCTCCGATTGATGATCTCGTGTCCTCGGAGAGTGATGCTCGACACCAAGCGCGGATCGTAGAACCGGCACGCGCGCGTGCCGAGCACACCGTAGAGCGAGTTCATCATGATCTTGATGGCTCTCGAGACCGCTTCGTTTCGAGCCAGCTTGGCGCGATCCCTGGCGCGCCACAACGTCTCGACGAGACCAGGAAGGATGTGACGTCGGCGTGAGAAACGCGCACCGGAGAATCCTTCGACACCCCCGTCGTCCTCCGACCCCGCGGAGGCCAACCCCAGCGGGTCGACGAGAAACGTACGAATTATGCTCGGATAGAGACTCTTGAAATCGAGCACCGCGACGTTCGCGAACAAGCCGGGTACCGAGTCCATGACGAACCCGCCGGGGCTTTGGTCCGGCTCGTCGGATTCCGATACGTCGGGAGCGACCATGCCCTCGCGGTGGAGACGCGGAAGGTAGAGGTTGTCGAACGCAGCCACCGCGCCCCCGACCCGGTCCATCGCCAGACCGGTGAGCTCAGCGCGCTCCACCGCGAAATCGACGAGCCCCGCCTTCGCGAAGATGGCTTCGACCAACAGGCAGTCCTCTCGGTTGTAACGGATCAACGCGCCCGGCGTTTCGCGATACATCTTGCGGATCGTCGCGATCTTGTCGCTCGTGGCGGAGTCGATCAGTTTCTCTCGCCCCAAGAGCTCTGAAGCGACGGCGTTCAGGCTGAAGTCCTCGAAGCTCCACGTCGCGGTTCTCATGGTGTCGATGCCGTCGAGCACGACCCTTCCTGGAATCCGCGGAACTCTCTTGCCTCCGGGGCCGGAGGGATGGAGGATCGCCGAGCGGTCCCGTCCTCGACCGAGCGCGAATGGAAGCTCCAGATTCCGGCAACATCGTTCGAGAAACACGAGATCGAAGTCGACGACGTTCCATCCGATGATGACATCGGGATCGATCTCACCCACCCAAGAAAAAAACTCTTCCAGGAGGATCTCTTCGTCCCGATGCACGGAGTGCTCGATGCCGTTGCAGTCGGTCCCGTCCGAGGGCATCTTGCGCCAATCTTCGGAGCGAACGACGAAAACGTGGGCCTGTGACGGCGTCGTCCCGGAGATCGAGTAGAGCCCTTCGTCCGCGCCCGAGGTCTCGATATCGAGCGAAAGGACGAGAAGCTCGGGACGGTACTCGCAAGGAGACAGCCGGGGGTTCTCGTACTCGCGAAAGCGCGCGTGCTGTGCGTAGCGGCCTTCGATGCGAAAGCTTCCCTTGATGAACCGCTCCATCAAGTAGCGGTCCGAGGGTTTGATGTCGGGCTCGTAGAGACGGTCTCGACCCTCCCGGCGCACCCGCCGCCTCGCTTCGTTCAGCGCTTTCTGGCTCGAAAAATAAAGACCATCGACGGGGCTCCCATCGATCGTTTCGAGCTCGAGCGGCTCACGCCGAGCGCCAAGCGTCGTTTCATCGACCCGACCCCGCTCGACGAAACACACGGCTTCCTGACCGGTCATGACCACCCGGACCGGTCCGCTCTCGCCTTTGGCCCAGAAAACGAGCTCGATCCCGGAAGGGGTATCCCGCCAATGTCTGGTGAGTAGGAGCGCGCTCTCAGGCGCGGCGGGGGCGGAAGAATCCACGTGTTATCATATCGAACTGTCTGGATTGACTCGACCTACGTGCGCCTCCGACTCCTGACATATAACATCCACAAGTGCATCGGGGGATTAGATCGTCGCTACGATCCACTCCGCATCGCCCATGTCATCGCACGGTACCAACCGGACGTCGTCGCACTCCAAGAGGTCGATCAACACGCCCGGCGCACGAACGCGGACCGACAGGTGGATCTGCTCGGAGACTATCTCGGCTTCAGGCACCGGACGTTCTTCCCCAACGTCGGATTACGCTCAGGGGGCGGCTATGGAAACGCCATCTTGTCGCGCTTTCCCCTGACGGAGACTTCGAATATCGACGTGACCGTCCCACCCAAGAAGCGCCGGAGCGTGCTCCACGCGCGCTATCGGATTCGCATGAACGGAACCCCGGGCAAACACACCCGCACGCTGCACGTCTTCAACCTTCATCTCGGATTGTCCGGCATCGAGCGCAAGATTCAGCTTCGAAAATTTCTCGAGAGCCAACCCTTCGCGGGCATGCACCATCGGACCCCGGTGATCGTCGCCGGAGACTTCAACGACGTTTGGGGCACGCTCGGGAGAAAGCTGCTGGCTCCAGCGGGCTTCAGCGGCACCCATCCGCTCCGGACGTTTCCCGCCTGGGGGCCGCTAAGAGCCCTCGACGCCGTCTACGTCCGGGGAGATGCCCGGCTCATGCGCGTTTACCGCGCCCGCCAGTCGCTGGCCCGACGGGCTTCCGACCATCTGCCTCTCGTGGCGGATCTCGTCATCGAATAGAGCACCGAGACAAGGGACGACACGTGTGACACGAACAGGTGCGGAATTCCACGAAATCGTGGAACGCCAGCGGGCGTTCTTTCGCTCGGGCGCGACCCAGGGCTCGAGCTTTCGCCGGCACCAGCTGGAAGCCGCTCGCGCACTCGTCGACGACAACGAGTCGCGCATCCATGAAGCGCTCCGCGCCGATCTCGGCAAGTCCGAGTTCGAGGCGTTCGTTTCCGAGACCGGGCAGGTTCGCGCCGAGGTCAACCACACGCTCTCGCACTTCGAAGAATGGATGGAAGTCGTCGGGGTCGGCACGCCGTTATCGCTATTCCCGTCGTCGAGCGAGATCCGCTACGAGCCGAAGGGAGTGTGTCTCCTCATCGCACCGTGGAACTACCCGTTTCAGCTCGTCATGGCCCCGCTCGTAGGAGCGCTCGGCGCGGGCAATTGCGCGGTGGTCAAACCATCCGAGCTCGCGCCCGCCACGGCCACGCTGACGAGCGAGCTTTTGGGTCGCTACTTCTCGGAAGATCTGGTGCGGGTGGTCACGGGGGGCGCAGACACGTCGCAAGCACTGCTTCGCGAGCGCTTCGACCACATCTTTTTCACCGGAAGTCCCGCGGTCGGAAAGATTGTCGCCAAGGCGGCGGCCGAACATCTGACGCCGGTGACGCTGGAGCTCGGAGGAAAGAGTCCCGCCATCGTCGACGAGACCGTCGACCTTCGCTTGAGTGCGCGGCGCATCGCATGGAGCAAGTATCTCAACGCCGGTCAAACTTGTATCGCGCCCGACTACGTCCTCATCCCGGCCCACCTCGCGCAAGACTTCGAGACGCGTTTGACCGAGGCGATCCACCGGTTCTACGGCGCGGATCCGAAAACGAGCCCAGACTTCGCGCGCATCGTCTCGGATGCACATTTCGACCGGGTGCGGGGCTATCTCGACGAGGGCCGGGTCGTCGTTGGCGGTGAAACAGATCGGGAGAGCCGCTACATTGCGCCGACGGTGCTCGCCGAGGCGCGCGAGGGCTCACGGGTGCTCGAGGAGGAGATCTTCGGTCCTGTGCTTCCGCTCATCCCGTATCGCTCACTGGACGATGCGATCGAATGGACTCGAAGGCATCCGGATCCATTGGCACTCTACGTTTTCTCGAAGAGTCGCGAGAGACAAGAGCGCCTCTTGGAAGCAATCCCCGCGGGCGGAAGTACCATCAACGACGCTTTGGTTCAGTTCTCGAACTTGGAGCTTCCCTTCGGAGGCCGGGGCGGAAGCGGAGCCGGGAGCTACCACGGACGCTTCAGCTTCGAAACGTTCTCGCACAAACGAGCCATCGTCCGGGCCGCCACCTGGATCGATCCGCCCGTTCGCTACCCGCCTTACCGCGGCAAGCTCCGCTGGCTCCGAAAGCTCCTGGGATAGAATCCTCGGGTGCTAAGCTCCACTCGTCCACGATTCAGCGCGGCCGAGATCGCGGATATTCTTAGCAGCCATTACGAGCTCGAAGCGTCGACGCTCGCGGAGCTTCCCAGTGAGCGCGATCAAAATTTTCTCGCGACGTGCGGAGACGAGCGCTTCGTTCTCAAGATCGCGAACGAGACCGACCCACCCGAGACCGTCCATTTCCAAAACGAGGCGCTCGCACACCTCGCTCGGAGCGCGCCGCATCTATCCGTGCCCCGGATTCGGCCCTCTTCGGACGGCGCCTCCACCGTAACGCTCTCGGAGCGGAACCTCTGCCGCGTCCTGACCTATCTGCCCGGCAAACCGATCGCGCGGATTCGACCTTTGTCCACGGCTCTCCTGCGCTCGATTGGTGGATTCATGGGAGAGCTGGATGTCGCTCTCAAAGGCTTCTCCCACGACGCGCAATCCCGCTATCTGTACTGGGATACGCGTCACGCGGCCGAAACGATAGGAGATGGTCTCGATTTCATCACCGACGCCAACGACCTGAAGCGCGTCGAGCGCGTGCTGGCCGAGTTCGAAGAAACGCTCGCGCCACGACTGTCCGAGCTTCCCGTCGGAGTCATTCACAACGACGGCAACGACTACAACATTCTCACGGACGGCGAGACGATCACCGGGCTTCTGGACTTCGGCGACATGGTCGAGAGCTGCCTCGTTTTCGAGGTCGCCAATACGGCCGCCTACTGCATGCTCGGTGAGTCCGAACCGCTCCGCGTCGCCGCCGAGATCGTCTCCGGCTACCACGAGAAGCGAGCGTTGAACGAGCTCGAGCTCGAGTTGTTGCTTCCTCTGATCCGGGCTCGCCTCGCGATGAGCGTCGCCAACTGCGCGCGGCAAGCCGAAGACGAGCCCGACGAGGACTATCTTCGCATCAGCGCCGCGCCGGTGAGACAGCTCCTGCAGACGTTGGCAGCGGAGTCGAACCGACTCGCTCATTACCGGTTTCGAGGGGCCTGCGGGCTGACGCCTCATCCGCGGGCGGGCGCCGTGCATCAGTGGCTATCGAAGCAACGAGCGAGGGTATTGCCTTTCGAGCTGACGCCCGAGAGTGTGCACGTGCTCGATTTGAGCATGCAGAGCACGGAGCTTGGTGGTCTCGACGTCCTCGAAGACGTCCAGAGATTCAGCCGCCATATTTCCGAGACCTTGAGAGAGGCGAAGGCCCTCGTGGGCATCGGGCGCTACGATGAGCCGCGCCCGCTCTATACGAGCCCAGCCTTCCAGCCGGGTCCCGGTGAGAGCTTCGAAACACGAACGCTACATCTCGGCATCGATCTCTTCGTCGAGGCGGACACTCCCATTCGAGCGCCGCTCGACGGCAAGATCCACAGTTTTCAGTCCAATGATCAGCCTCTCGATTACGGTCCGACCATCATCGTCGAGCATCAGACGGACGACGAGGATCCGGAGCCGTTTTGGACGCTTTATGGTCACTTGAGCGCGAGCTCACTCGAAGGGCTCTCCGAAGGAGCAGCGGTCCACAAAGGCCAAGTCATCGGTACTGTCGGAAACTACCCCGTCAACGGAAACTGGCCCCCGCACCTTCACTTCCAAATCATTTTGGACTTGCTCGACCGGCGCGGCGATTTCCCCGGTGTCTGCCGGCCAACCGACCGAAAGCTCTGGCTCAGCTTGTGTCCCGACCCGACCGGCCTGGCAGGATCCCCGGTGCCTGCTCGCGCGCCGGAGCCGAGGTCTCATGACACCATCTGCCGCTCCCGCCGCTCACACCTTTCATCGACGCTGAGCCTCTCCTACCCCGAGCCGCTACACATCGTTCGTGGGTTCGGCTCGTTTCTCTACGACGAGGCCGGCCGCGCCTATCTGGACATGGTCAACAACGTCTGCCATGTCGGACACTGTCACCCGAAAGTCGTTCGGGCGGCACAGAGGCAGATCGCGGTTCTCAACACGAACACCCGCTACCTCCACGAGAACATCGTCGACTACGCCGAGCGGCTGTGCGCGACTCTTCCGAAGGGCCTGGACGTTTGCTTTTTCGTGAACTCGGGGAGCGAGGCGAACGATCTCGCGCTGCGCCTGGCGCGAACCAAGACCGGACGCGACGACACGCTCGTGCTCGAAGGGGCGTATCACGGGAACCTCTCGTCCCTCATCGAAGTGAGTCCGTACAAGTTCGACGGTAAAGGCGGCCGGGGCGCGCCCGCCCACGTCCACAAGCTCTCGATGCCCGACGGCTATCGAGGACAATTCCGCGCTTCAGACCCCGACTACGGGGCTCACTATCTCGACGAGGCCCGACGCACGCTCTCGTCCATGGCCGAGGACGGCCGGCCGGTGGGCGCTCTCATGGCGGAATCGATCATGAGCTGCGGCGGACAGATCGTGTTTCCGCCTGGTTATTTGAAGGACCTCTTCGAGCTGGTGCGCGACCAAGGTGGCGTGTGTATCGCCGACGAAGTGCAGGTCGGCTTCGGCCGGGCCGGATCTTCTTTTTGGGCGTTCGCGGCGGAAGAGGCGCGGCCCGACATCGTGACGATGGGAAAGCCGATCGGAAACGGTCATCCTCTGGCCGCGGTCGTGACGACCCGCGAGGTGGCTCAGGCCTTCGCCACCGGCATGGAGTACTTCAATACGTTCGGGGGCAACCCGGTCTCTTGCGCCGTCGGCCTCGCGGTCCTCGACGTCATCGAGAAAGAGGGCCTCCAAGAGAATGCTGAACGGATCGGAGCCGTCTTGCGTCAAGGCCTCGAGGAGCTGCAATCACGACACGCGCTCATCGGCGAGGTGCGCGGGCGAGGTCTGTTTCTCGGCCTCGAGCTCGTTCACGACCGCGAGACTCTCGAGCCCGCCGCTAAGCTGGCCTCGGATCTCGTCCACAACCTGAAGAATGAAGGCATTCTCGCGAGCACCGACGGACCACTCGAGAATGTCATCAAGCTCAAGCCCCCGCTCGTTCTTTCTCGCGCTTCCGCGGAGAGATTCATCGAACGGCTCGACCACGTTCTCTCATTCGATCGGTTCAAAACATGACTCGAGAAGATCTTCTCCCCGCGGTGGTCATCGGCCCCGGCGACACCCCGAATGCTTCGGTCATCTGGCTTCACGGCCTCGGCGCGGACGGCCACGACTTCGAGCCGCTCGTCCCCGAGCTCGGTTTCGCCGACTCCGATAGAGTTCGCTTCATCTTCCCGCATGCGCCGAGGCGACCGGTCACCATCAACGGTGGCATGGTGATGCCGGCGTGGTATGACATCACCGACTTCGATCTGGAGCGCCACGTCGAGCGCGCCGACCTCGACCAGTCCAGGGCACAGGTGGAAGCGTGGATGGCCCACGAGCGCTCGCTCGGGGTCTCGTCGGATCAGATCGTCCTCGCAGGCTTTTCTCAAGGCGGAGCGATCGCGCTCTACGCGGGGCTGCTCCAGGAAGAGAGACCCGCCGGCATCATGGCACTGTCTTGCTATCACCCGTTGCCGGAGCTCATCGCCGACGCCGCTGCCGGAGAAGACCCGCTTCCGATCTTCATCGGCCACGGCACCGAGGACCCCGTCGTGCCGATGATGCTTGCCGAGCGCACGGCCGAGGCCCTGCGCGCCCAAGGCTTCGCGCCCGCGTGGCACAGCTACCCGATGCCGCACAGCGTATGCCCCGAGGAGGTACGTGATATCGCGGCTTGGTTGAGATCGGTCCTCATCGACTGATATACAAGGCCGCCATGCGAAAGAAAGTCACGCTCGTCACTGGAGCCGCCGGCGAAGTCGGTACCTCCCTCGTGCAAAAACTCATCAGCGGAGGAGAGCGGACGGTCTTGACTCTGGATCTCTCGTCGCTCCCCTATGAGCTTCCGGAGCGTCACAGTCATATCCAGGGCGACATCCTGGATTCAGGCGTCGTCGCACGGCTCGTCGCCGAGTTCGAGATCGAGGCCATCTTCCATCTCGCGGCCCTTCTGTCGACGCGGGCCGAGTTCACCCCGGAGACCGCTCACCGGGTCAACGTCGACGGCACCCTGGCGCTTCTTCGGATGGCCTCCGAGCAATCCCAGTGGCGGGGGGATCCGGTCCAGTTCGTTTTCCCCAGCTCGATTGCGGTCTACGGGCTACCCACTCCGGAAGCCAAGAAGCGCTACTCCCGGGTTCGAGAGTTCGAATGGACGAACCCGACGACGATGTACGGCTGCAACAAGCTCTATTGCGAGCTTCTCGGACGCTACTTGAGTCAGCATTACAAGCAGCTCTCCGCGGAAGAGCCCGTCATGATCGACTTTCGAAGCGTCCGCTTCCCGGGCCTCATCAGCGCTCACACCTTGCCTTCGGGCGGCACGAGCGACTACGCGCCGGAAATGTTACACGCAGCGGCCAAAGCAGAGCCCTACCCGTGTTTCGTCGGCCCCGACGTCCGCATCCCGTTCATGGCGATGCCGGATGCTGCCAATGCGCTCGTCGGTCTCTCGACCGCGCCGAAAGAGAATCTCTCTCAGCTCGTCTATAACGTCACGAGCTTCAGTCTGTCCGCCGCCGACATTCGCGAGCTCGTCATCGCGGCCTTCCCCAAAGCGGATATCACGTTCGAACCGGACCTCAAACGCCAAGCTATCGTCGAGACGTGGCCCGCCGACCTGGATGATACCGCCGCCGCCAGGGACTGGAGCTGGAAGCCGGCCTACGATCGCGAGCGTGCGTTCTCCGAATACCTCATTCCGAATATCCAGAAGCGCTACCGCTAATGGCGAAGGGGTCGAAGCTCGCGGCCAGAATCGGCGCGTTTCTCGATTTCGTGGAACGGGTGGGGAACTACCTCCCTCACCCCGCGAGCTTGTTCGCCATCTTCGCGCTCGGTGTGGTCGTGCTCTCCGGCGTCTTCGCGAATCTCGAGCTGTCCGTCACTCATCCGTCGACCGGTGAGACCATCACCCCAGTCAGCCTGTTCAATCTCGCCGGTCTCCATCGAATGCTCACGGAGATGGTCCAAAACTTCACCGGTTTCGCGCCACTAGGTACCGTGTTCGTGTCGATGTTGGGGATAGGCCTCGCGGAGTCTTCCGGTCTCATTGGCGCGGCGTTGAAAAAGCTCGTTCTCTCGGCGCCTCCCAGACTGTTGACCTTCGCGATCGTCCTCGCCGGTGTGCTGTCGAACATGGCGAGCGAGATCGGCTACGTGCTCCTCGTGCCCCTCGCCGCGCTGATTTTCTTCTCCGCCGGCCGCCATCCTCTCGTCGGCCTCGCTGCCGCCTTCGCAGGTGTGTCGGGGGGCTACAGCGCAAACCTCCTCCTGGGCACGGTCGATCCGTTGCTCTCCGGTATCTCCGAGGAGGCCGCGAAGCTCGTGGACCCGAGCTACTCGGTCAACCCGGCAGCGAACTTCTACTTCATGGCCGCATCGACGTTTTTCATCGCCACCGCCGGCACCTGGGTCACGGAAAAGATCGTGCAGCCACGTCTCGGTGTCTACAAAGGCGACGCCGACGTCGACGATGCGATGACGACGATCACCGAGGAAGAAGAACGGGGGCTCCGCTACGCGCTCGTCGCGGCCGGACTCTTCGCCGCATTTCTGCTGTGGGGCACGGTTCCGTTGACGTGGGAGCTTCTCCCGGGTGCCGGGTTTCTTCGCAACCCAGAGACGGGCAGCTTGCTTCGCTCGCCATTCTTGTCCTCCATCGTCGCTTTCATTTTCTTGGGCGCGCTTTTCGTGAGTGTCGCTTATGGCAGGGGCGCCGGGACGATCTCGAACGACTCTCAGGTGGTCGAAGGGATGGGAAAAGCAATCTCTACGCTTGGGACCTACACGGTGCTGGTCTTTTTCGCGGCCCAGTTCGTTTCTTATTTCAACTGGACCAACTTGGGCTACATCTTCGCGGTCAAAGGTGCACAAGCCCTCGAGTCCCTGGGACTCGGCCCGGTATTCTTGATGCTCAGCTTCATCGTGTTGTCGATGTTCATCAACTTATTCATGGGGAGCGCGTCGGCGAAATGGGCCATCATGGCCCCGATTTTCGTTCCGATGTTCATGCTTCTCGGCTATAGCCCCGAGCTGGTCCAGACGGCCTATCGGATCGGAGATTCGGTGACTAACATCATCTCTCCGATGATGTCCTACTTCGCGCTCATCGTCGCCTTCGTCGCTCGCTACGAGCCCAAAGCCGGGATCGGCACCGTGATTGCGTTGATGCTCCCCTACACCGTCGTCTTTACGATAGTCTGGTCGATCTTGCTCACGGCGTGGATCCTCTTTGGCCTCCCGGTAGGTCCCGGGGCACCGCTCTACTTGCCGAGCTAACGAAAATGCGGATAGCGCTCTCAAGCCTCGTGGTCCTCGGAGCCGTCATCGGCTGCGGCGGTGCCGGCAACGACGCCGGAGTACCCGGCGAAGCCCACCTCATCCTCGCCTGGGACGGAAGCCGGGAGCCCGCGACTCTCGACGGTCATGTCGAGCCGTATCAGCCGGGATGGCTCATCGACTCTTTCATCGCCGATCCTCTCGTCGTGCTCGGCCCCAACGGAGACTACATCGCCGGGCTCGCGCTCGACTGGACGTCATCGGAGGACGCGAGAACCTGGACCTTTACCCTGAGAGAAGGGGTGAGCTTCCAAGACGGCACCCCTTTCGACGCCGCCGCGGTCAAGTACAACGTCGAGCGTATTCTGGCACCTGAGACACAGTCCGCCGAGATGGCGGCGCACGTCGGGCCGGTCGCGCGCGTCGAGATCCTCGACGACCAGAGGGTAGTGCTTCACTACGAAGTACCGTGGGTCACGGTACTCGACGCGTTTCGCCGGGTTCCGATCTGGTCACCCACCGCGGCGGAGAAGTGGGGTCTGGCGGAATTCCATCGCCATCTCATCGGCACCGGACCGTTCCTGCTCGACGAATGGGTCCCCAACGACCACGTCACTCTGGTCAAGTGGAGCGACTACGGCGGTTGGAACGCGATAAGCCGCGGAGGGCCCGCCCACCTGGACCGGGTGACGATCCGTTTCATCGGCGAGCAAGCGGTTCTCGGAAACGTCGTCAAGACCGGAGATGCGCACATCGCGATGAACGTCCCTTCGACTTATATCGAGGACTACCGCGACTCGGACGACTTCCGGCTCATCACCGGGTTTCAGGCCGGCTCGGGTCTGTCGATGACGATGAATACGCGCAACCCTCCTTTGAGCCACCTCGAGCTTCGCCAGGCCCTTTTGTACGGCGTCAACCAAGAAGCGATCAACGAGCTTCTCTATGACGGAAACTTCTTGGTCACCGACGGCCCGCTCAACGAGATTCATCCGTGCTACTGGGAAGGTAACGCGGACTACTACCCTCACGATCCGGATAAGGCCGCCGCGCTGCTCGAAGGGATGGGCTACGTCGATCGAGACGGCGACGGCATTCGCGAAGCGCACGGCGTGGACGGCGTCGCCGACGAAGCGAAGCTCGAGCTTCGATGGACGGTCCTTCACTACTCCGAGATCGGCGAGGCGGTGCAAAGTCAATGGCGAGATCTCGGCATCGACTTGAACGTAGAGGTCATTCCCGGCCCGGTTCAGCTCGAGCGGGTCAATCAAAGAAACTTCGATCTCATGTACGAGCGTCAGCGGAGCCCCGATCCGATGCTGCTCGATATGGTGTGGAACTCCGCGCATGACGTCGTCGGGGGGTGGGCGTGGGGCGGTTTCGTCGATGCCGAGCTCGACGCGACCGTGGGCCAGCTGCGAACGGTCGCCGATCCAAAGACGCGTTGTGAGATCGCGAAACGCGCGCAGAAGATCATCATGGACAACGCGCTGATGCTGCCCACTCTCAGTGAGCCCATCTTCTACGCCGTGTCCAACCGGGTCGTCGATTTCGAGCTCAGCTCAGAGGGGCAGTTCTTCTTCCTTCACAACACCAGGCTCGAGCCCTAACGCCCAAGAATGTTGCTCCGATACATCGCGCGTCGTCTCGCGCAGCTCGCCCCGGTCTTGTTCCTGATCTCGATCATCGTCTTTTCCATCCTTCACGCGTTGCCGGGCGATCCGGTCCAGCTCATGCTCGCGGGCGCGGAGTCCGGCTCCGTCACCCCCGAACGCCAAGCCGAGCTCCGTCAGATGATGGGCCTCGACGATCCGCTCTACGTTCAATACTTCCGATTCATCGGCGGTGCGGTCACCGGAGACTTGGGCACGTCCGTGCGCCTGCGACAACCCGTCTCGACGCTGATCCTGGATAGACTGGGCTCGACCCTCCTGCTCAGCCTCGGGGGTATCCTCGTCGCCGTCCTCCTCGGTCTCGCCACCGGGATTGTCGCCGCGCTTCGTCAAGGCTCCTGGGTCGACACGGCCAGCATGGTGCTCGCGAATATCGGAGTCTCGGTACCGCTGTTTTGGCTCGGACTCGTTCTCATTCTCGTGTTCTCGTTCGAGCTCGGGTGGTTTCCTCCCGCGGGTCAACAAGGCCTCCGCTCGCTCGTGTTGCCGAGCTTGACCTTGGGCCTCGTCTCCGCCGGCGTGATCTCGCGACTGACGCGCTCGTCGCTCGCCCAAGTGCTCGTCGAAGACTACATGCGCACGGCCCGCGCGAAAGGCCTTCCCGAGCACCTCATCTACATACGACACGCGCTTCGAAACGCGTTGGTGCCCGTGCTTACGATCGTGGGACTCCAGTTCGGCGCGATGCTCTCCGGCGCCGTAGTGACGGAGACCGTCTTCAGCCGACCCGGTCTCGGCCGGCTCGTCGTGCAAGCGATTTTGTGGCAGGACTACCCGCTGGTGCAGGGCATCGTCTTGTTCATGGCGACGTCTTACGTCTTCGTCAACCTCGTGGTCGACGTCAGCTATGCGTGGCTGGATCCGCGGATCCGAGACGGAGAGCGCGCGGCATGAGCACTCTCGCACCGCGTCTCGAGCGCTCGGTTTTCGTCACGCCGAGCTTCGTCATCGGTCTCGGGGTATTGGCGGCATGGGCTCTCGTCGCCCTCGCCGCGAGCTACGCGGCGCCCTACGATCCGTTCGCCACGGTGAGCGGGGCTCGAGCGGCACCCTCGCTCGATTTTCCGTTCGGCACCGACCGGCTCGGACGAGATGTCCTCAGCCGCGTGATCTTCGGCGCCAGGATCTCCCTGCTCTTGGGCTTCATCAGCGTTGGCATCGGCGTCAGCGTCGGCGCGACTCTGGGGATCGTCTCGGGCTACTACCGCGGCTCGATCGACACGCTCATCATGCGGGCGATCGATGCGATGCTCGCCTTCCCCGGCATGCTGCTCGCGCTCGTCATCATCGCCGCGCTCGGACCCAGCATTACCCATGTGATGATTGCGGTTGGGATCGCCACGGTGCCCCGCTACGCACGGTTGATTCGAGCCACCGTGCTGAGCATCAGAGAGCAGGCTTTTGTCGATGCCGCAAGACTCTCCGGCGCGAGCGACGCCAAGATCATGCTCCGCCACATCCTGCCCAACGCCGTAGCACCGTTGCTCGTCTTGTCGACGCTCCAGTTCGGAAACGCCATCTCAGTGGGCGCTGGGTTGAGCTTCCTCGGTCTGGGCGCTCAGCCACCTACCGCGGAGTGGGGGTTGATGGCCGCCGTCGGGCGCGACGTACTGGGCCGCGCGTGGTGGATATCGACCTTTCCAGGTCTCGCGATTTTCACCGCGGTCATGGCGTGCAACTTGCTCGGTGATAGCCTTAGCAAGAGCCTCGACCCGCGACAGAGTGATCGCTAGCCCGACGAGAAGGCGTTTATTTTCAAACTCACGGAGACCAAGAGAGATGGAGTCGTTCGAACCCCCGCTCGTCGGGATGCAGCTCGGGCCGGCAAGCTTCGTCGACGAAGGCGTCGACGTCGTGCTCGATACGTTGAAAGACAGGGTCGGTGTGAACGCACTGTTCATCGGTACCGTGAGCTGGCTCGGCCTCAAAGTCGGACGAAGCATCTCATGGGAGGTGGATGGGTGGCCGGACCACGGAGTCAGCGAGCCTTTGGATCTCGTCGGAGGCTCTTATCTGCACCCCCGACCAGAGCTCTACCGAAACACTTTCATCGAAGGCGTCCGGTCGCCTGACGCTTCGATGCGAGACAAAGACATTCTCGAAATGGTCATCCCGAAAGCTCGACAGCGAGGGATGCGAATATTCCCCGAGCTCATGGAGCCGCTGTTCAAATATGCGGGTCACGGCTCGGCCGGGAGCGTTCCCATCCCGAATCTTCCTCAAGTGCTCGAGGTCGACTATCTCGGTCGGATCGGTCCGGAGGCGTGCCTGGAGCACCCCGTCTATCGAGCTTTTTGGCACTCGCTCATCGAGGACCATTGCCGCAACTACGATATCGACGGCCTCATGTGGTGCAACGAAAGACGGAGCCCGCTCGACCAGCTCATCACCGGCTCGGCGCCAAGCTGCTTTTGCCGCCATTGC
>JAJCXL010000456.1 GCA_029263435.1 Acidobacteriota bacterium
GCGTTCACCGGCCTCATCGACGGGTGCCGCCAAGACTTGGTCAAGAACCGCTATCAGAATTTCGAGGAGCTCATGGGCTATAGCGATCTCGTGGCGACGACGATCTCGACGATGTCGCTCGCGATCTTCGGAGTGCGGGACTCGCGCGCCCTCGAGCGCGGCCGGGATCTGGCCACGGCTTTCCAGCTGACGAACATCCTTCGAGACGTGGGCGATGACATCTCGAAGGATCGGATCTATCTCCCTGCCGATGAGATGGCGCGATTCGGAGTGGTCGAAGACGACCTGCGACAAGGGCGACTCACGCCGGCTTTCGTCGAGCTCATGCGGTTCCAGATCCAGCGGGTGCGTGAGCACTACCACCGGGCCGAGGCGCTGTTGGATTGGATCGAGCCGGATTGCAGGCGGTGCACGTGTTTGATGGGGGCGGTGTACTACCAAGTCCTGCAGCGGATCGAGCAACGAGGCTATGCGGTCTTTGGACAGCGCATCGGGCTGTCGAGCTCCGAGAAGCTCGCCCTCGTGGCGCGGACCTATTTGGCGAAGTCGCCCACCTGGGCGACTATGGGATCCATGAGAGGTACGACGTGAAGCTCTTGCGCTACACGGGGCTCGCCGCCGTCTTCGCTCTGACGGCACTGGCCGCGTTCGCCTTCGTTCAGAACAGTCGGGTCGATCGGGATGAGCTCGCCCGGATGACCGCCTTGCTGCGCGTCGAGCCGGGAGACGTCGTCGCGGATGTAGGTGCGGGTGACGGCAAGTGGGCGGTGGCTCTCGCGGAGATCGTGGGTGCGACGGGTCGGGTCTTCGCGACTGAAGTCGATCCGAACGACTTGAAGAAGATCCGCGACCGAGTGGCTCGCGAGAAAACCGACAACGTCACGGTCATCGAAGGGGGGCAGCGCGACACCGGCCTCCCTGAGGCGTGCTGTGACCAGATCTTGCTACGGCGCGTCTACCACCACTTCGAGGAGCCGGCGCCGATGCAGGAGAGCTTGAGACGAGCGCTGAGGCCCGATGGCCTCCTCTTCATCGTCGACTTCGAGACTCGACGGCGATGGCAACGACCCGCGGGGATTCCGGAGTCCCGGAGCGGCCACGGGATCGCGCAGTCGATGCTGGTCTCCGAGATGGAGGCCGCCGGCTTCGAGCTGGTGGAACAAACGAAATGGGCCAACGGGGATTACGGACTGCTCTTCCGCGTCGCCGTGATCGATTAATTTTTTCAGTTCTCTAGAGTTCGGAGCTTCTCCATGACCCTACGATCGATACTGCTCGCTTTGACCTTTTCCACTGTTGCCGCCGCGCAGTCCAACCCGCCCGAGATCACCGTGTCCGGAGAGGCGGTCCGAAGTGTTTCGCCGGATCAGGCCGAGCTCGATTTCGGCGTCGTCACGCAAGCGCAGTCCGCGCGGGCTGCCGCCGAGATCAATGCCGGTAAAGTCGATGCCGTCTTGAACGCGCTCCGAGCGGTGCTCGGGCCCGACGCGAAGCTCGAGACCGTGCGCTACTTCGTTCAACCGAACTACGAGCGCGCCCGACAAGGAGGTACGCCGTCCATTACCAGCTACAGCGCCTCCAATGTCGTGCGTGCGACTGCGCTTCCCATCGACCAAACCGGGATCCTCATCGACGAAGCGACGAAAGCGGGCGCGAACGAAGTCGAACGGCTCGTTTTCACTTTGAAGGATGCGGAGACAGAGCGCTTGTTCGCGCTCGCGGACGCCGCTCGCCAAGCGCGCCGGAAAGCGGGAGCGATCGCGGAAGCGCTTGGACTCGAGATTGGCTACATCTCTTCCGTGGAAGAAGGGGTGTCCGGCTCGCCCGCACCGTACATGGCGAGAGGGATGATGATGCAGGCCGAGCAAGCCGTGGCCACTCCCATCGAGGCCGGCTCGGTCGAGATCCGTGCGAGCGTCACGCTCCGGGTGCGCGTCACGCCTAGATAGGTGGAGACGAGCGCTTTGGCGACGGCTATCTCCAAGCGTCGACGAGCGCTTCAGCGATGGCCCCGATCGTCTCCTCGACCTTCGTGAAGTCGCCGGTGTTTTGATTGACGAAGACGGATATGACCGTCGGGCCGCCCTCATAGAGCAAGATACCGACATCGTTTCCCGCGATGGGCGGCCAGTCTCCGGTCTTGTGCGCGACGCCGGCGTCGAAGCGGATGAAGCGGGGGAGTCTCGATGAGTAGAACTGCCGCTGCAGAATTTCCATCATCGCGTCTCTCGAGGCCTCGGAGGTCAGCTTCGCCTCGTAAAGCTCTTCGAGGAGCCGCGACATCTCTCTCGCGGTAGATCGCCCGAGCCACTCAGCGGAATTCCCTTCGAACGCAAAGCTTCGCTTGGAGGCGTCGGGGTCGCTGGGAAAACCTCTCTCGAACACTTCGGCATCGGTGAGCTGCGCGTGGTCCGCGTCTTGTAGCTCCCATACCCTCCGGAAGAGCTCGCCCGTGGACGCCAGCAGCCGGGTTTGCTCGTAGCCGCGCTCTTCGAGCAGAGCGTTGACCCGGTCATGTCCTACTCTGGCCATCATGATGTCGGTGGCAGTGTTGTCACTCGTGATGATCATCTGGGTGAGGATGTCGCGATAACTGGGAGCGAGACCTGGCGCGAACGTCTGTAGCAGTCCGCTGCCTCGCCGCCGGTCTTCCGGCCGGACGATGTAGCGCTCGTCTAAATCGAGCCGACCCGCCTCGGCGTCCTGAAACGCTTGGACCATGATGGGGATCTTGATGACGCTCAAGGTGTTCATCGGGGCGTCGGCGCGGATCTCGACTTCCTTGCCGGAAGGTAAATGCTTGGCGTACATCGAGCTCTTGGCCGGAAGGGCGTCGAGCATCCCTTCGAATCGCGTCTGAAGCGCGCGGTCGGGATTTTGAAGAGCGAGCGCAGACGTGGAGACCGTGACCATCCAGCAACAAAGCAGAGCGTTTTTCATGGGCACATATTCTACTCTCCGGCCGAGACCCTTGAAAATAAGGCGAAACGGGTGTAGAAATTGAGTTCTGATGCGTTGGTTGATGCTTTCCGCTCTCGTGGTCGCCGCCGCTGCTCCGGCGATGGCGCAAAACGACGCCTCGATGTGGCCGGAGCGCGATGAGCTCGAGCACTTTCTCTCGAAAGCCAAAGTCACGGAGCGGGAAAAGATCGGTACGGGGATCACCAACCCTGACAAGGTGACGTTGGAGCTCGACGGCGTCGTGCGCCACGCGATCTATAAGAAGGTGGACAAATCGCACGATAGCTGGCGTTATGAGGTCGCGGCGTATGAGCTCGACAAGCTCCTCGGTCTCGGCATGGTCCCGCCGACCGTCAAGCGGAGCCTCGGTGGCCGCAAAGGCTGTCTTCAGCTCTGGGTCACCGGCACGGTGATGAACGACTTCGATGACGGCTTCGACGACATCGAACGGTGGCGCCGGCAAGTGAGCGTGATGTGGCTCTTCGATGACCTCATCGCGAACATCGACCGTCACCTGAACAACGCCATGGTCTCGCCCGATCATCGGTTGATGCTGATCGATAACTCCAAGACGTTTCGCTTTCAGAAAGACTTGCTCAACGATCTGAACGGTAGCGGCACCGGCACCCACGCGAGATTCTGGGGCGTCGACTACGACGAGAATCGGGCCCGCTACGACACCGAGTATCCTCCCTGGCTCGTCGAGCGGCTCCGCTCGTTGTCGAAGGATGAGCTCAAGAGCGCCTTGAAGAAATTCGTGTGGGGGCAGAATCGTGATCTCGTCTCCGATCGCTTGGAGTTGATCCTC
>JAJCXL010000457.1 GCA_029263435.1 Acidobacteriota bacterium
GAGCACACGTTTCAGTTTCGGCGCCACCCCGCCATCGGGAAAGGCGCCTCGCCGATGAGCGCGGCGGACGTTCTCGAGCTCGACGGCTACGCGGCCGAGCGACACATCGATCTAGTCCCGACGCTGCAATCGCTCGGGCACATGCATCATTTACTCAAGATGCGACGCTATCGCCATCTAGCCGAGAGTCCTCGCGGCTGGTCGATCTCCCCTTCCGTCGAGGAGAGCTACACGCTTCTGGAGGATCTCTACGCCGAGTACCTACCGAATTTTCGCTCGAGATGGTTCAACGCGAATTGCGATGAGCCGGTCGACCTCGGTAAAGGTCGCTCGAAGGCTTGGGCCGAGCGCGAAGGGCGAGGGGACGTTTTTCGCACCCATCTCGAAAAAGTCACCTCGATCGCAAAACGCTGCGGCAAGCAAACCATGTTCTGGGGAGACGTGGTCCACGAGCACCCGGAGCAGATCCCCTTGCTCGACCGCGAGTCGATCCTATTGGACTGGTGGTACGAAGCCGACCACGACTACCGGCGCGTTCGGGTGTTCGCCGAGCACGATATCCCGTTCATGTCCGTGTGCGGCACGGCGAGTTGGAACACGCTCTTTCCTAGGGGAGACAACGCGGTCAAAAACATTTCCGGCCACGCGGAAGCAGCGAAGAAGTACGGCGCGCGGGGACTCATCAATACCGACTGGGGCGATAACGGCCATTACAACTTGCTCGGAAACTCATTGTTCGGATTCGCGTGGGGCGCCCAAGCCGCTTGGGGCTCTACCCGGATGGACCCGAGGTCGTTCGAGCGCGCGTTCTCGCTCCAGCTCTTCAACGATCGCTCCGCGACGACCGGGAAGCTTTATCGACGACTCGGCGGACTCCACGAGACCGGCTTTGCTCATTTCAACAACTCACCGCTGAAATCGCTCTACTTCGACGACGTCTCCGAGGGCAAGTTCATGAATCAAGTGCGGCCCGGAGTCCTCGCGCGCACGTTGCGATCTCTAGAAGGCGTCCGAGACCGGTTCACCCGGCACGCCTCTCGTTTCGACCCGCGGCCGGTGGCCAAAGCGGAGCTTCGATTCGCGATCGACGCATCGGTACTCGCGGCTGAAAAAGGCCTAGAACGGAGGCGCCCCAACGAGCTGGCACGGGCCCAGCAAAAGCTAAGGAAACGCCACTACGAGCTGTGGCTCGCGCGCAACCGTCCGTCCAACTTCGAGGCCACGGCCGCACTCTACGAACGCTCGATCTCGAGCTTGCGCGCCAAGTAGTCGGACAAGACTCCCCTCCGCTACTCGGGCGCTGGCTTGTCGTTCTCTTTGTCTTTCTTGGGCTCAGGCTCGGGCTCGCTCTCGTCGTTCGCGTTCGACCGAGCTTTCGAATCCACACCGGGCCCGGGAGTCTCGTCATCCACCGGCCCGGGCCCCGGTCCACCCTCAGGCTCGCTACTCTGTGACGGACCTTCGGACAGTGGCTTCGCCTTGAAAAACGCCGGCAACTCTCCTTCGGGCAACGCCTCGGTTGGCGGAGGAGGCGGCGTCGGCGTCGAGCGCTTCGGCTTGGGCGCCGGAGTGCTCTTGACGGGAGGCGTGGGCTTCGACGGTACCGAGGCCTGGAAAAAGCTCGGCAGATGCTCGACGTCTTCGTTGACGGGCTCGGGCTCGGGCTTGGGTTCGGGCTCGGGTTTCTTCTCCGGCGCCGGCACCGATTTGGGCGCCGACGCTCTCACGGGCGTCGGTTGCGGCACAGGCGTCTCCACCGCCGGCGGGAGTGGTGTCTCTTTCTCCTCGGCTACTTCCGGGATGTCTGCCTTCGTGTCACGGGCTCCTTCGCGCTCAGCCGCCTGAAACGGGGCGGGCTCGGCCGATACCTCGTCAGGCTTGGAGTCAGCTTCAGGCTCACGCCCACGTGCGCTTGCTGGCGAGGAATCAGACGGTGACACCGGAGCTTCAGGAGCTTCAGGAGCTTCAGGAGCCTCAGCAACCTCCGGCGCCTCCGGCGCGGAATCCTCCGCTGACGGCGGTGGCGCGGAATCGCCCGGCCGAGACGGCTTTTGGTCGGGCGGACGCCGGTCGATCAGCGTCTCGTCCTCGGAAGACACGTCATCGACGGCCACGGGCACGGCGGGTTCTCGCTTGGCTCTTGGCTCCCGTTTTCCGCGCGGCTTGCGTTCGCCTTTCGGCTCGCGAGGGGGGCGTGGCTCACGGGCCGGCCCGTCGGTCTCCTCCCCGGGGGCGATCTCTTCTCCCATCGCCAGGCGAGCGGAGCTCCGCAGGGCGAGCTCGTACTTCGCGAGCAGCTTTTGCCACCCGTAGTTGTCCTTGACGTAGCGCTGGCCGTTCTTGCCCAAACCGCGGCCGAGGTCTTTCGAAGAAAGCAATAGATGGAAGATCTCCTCGAACTCCTCGAAGTCGCCATAGTAGAAACCGGCATTCGACTTGCGGCAGTGATCCACGAGCACTTTGGAGCCGGCGGTAGCGACCACGGGGGTCCCGACGGCCATGGCTTCGAGGGTCACGATCGACAAGCTCTCCATCCGAGAGGGCTGGATGACCGCGATCGCGCCACCCATCGCCGAGAGCTTCTCTGCCTCGTCGACGAAGCCCGCATAGTGGATGGACGGATCCTCGGGAATCTTCATCCCGAGCTTGCCGATGAGAACGAGCTGGAGGTTCCCGGTCTCGGGATGCTCTTCTTTGTAGAAGGTGAAGAATCGAAACAACTCCTCCAGGCCCTTGCCCGCGTCGATCCGGCCCGCATAGAGGAAATATTTCGGCGCGATATCGTGCTTGCTCCGAAACAGAGCCCCATCGGGTGTATCGAGAAGCTCCATCCCGACCCCGATAGTCTCTCGCATCTTCTTGTGCACCGGAAAGCGCTCGAGCACGAGCATTTCCTCCGCTTCGGTGTTGAACAAGAACGCGTTCGGCAGCTGGAACATGTCCCGGAAGATCGAAAGCTTCAACGGCGGCTCATCGTGCGCCGTCGGGAGGAGCATGCTCTTATGCGGAGCCACTTGCAGACCGTGATAGGTCGGGTAGTAGAGATAGGTAAAAAAGACGATTTGATCGTATTGATGATGCTCCGTCTTCAGATGCTCGATGAGAGCGGGCGTGACCGGTCCTTGTCGGTCCAGCCACTCGAGCTCTTGCTCTCGGGTCGCTTCCCCACCGTAGATCTCTTCGGAGAACTTGTTGAACTCCTCTAAGTTGCGCTCGCCTTCCACGGGAAAACGCAGGACGGAGACGCCGCGCTGCTTTTCTTCGCCCGGCTCGTACTCGTTCTTCCAAGTGATGTAGTCCGAGGCGGTCGTCGTGAGCACCGTAATGTCGTGTTTGCGCCCGAGGCGCTCGGCCAACTGACGCGCCAGCGTCTCGGAGCCTCCGAGGATCTCTCGTCCGTAGCGTTGAACGACGAATGCGAGCTTCAAGAGAACACCTCCTCGACGTAACCTAGCAAATCGGCCGTGACTCGCTCGGGGTGGAACCGCTCGACCCGCTGACGCTGCGACGCGATGACCGACTCTCTCAATGATTCATCGAACGTCAACAAGTGGGCCATCTCGGCCAACTCCTCGTATCGTTTTTCGTGGAACAAGATCCCCGCTTCCCCGAGAGTGTCGGGTACGGCGGCGGATGCGAAAGCCATGATCGGTAGATCCATTAACATCGACTCCACGAGAGGAACACAAAAGCCTTCGTGCTCGCTCATACTGATGAACAGGTCGGAGCACCGGTAACACGAAAGCAAATCGGGAAAGGAAACATGGCCCGCGAACAGAAACTCCGAGGGACGCAGCCCCCAACGATCCGCGAGCGCCTGAACTTGTTGCTGATAACGCTCCATCCGGCCGGCTTTGCCGACGAGAACGAAGCGAACATCTTCTGAAACGTACTTCTTGTAGAAAAACGCGAGCCGGGCCAGATCTTCGAAGCGCTTGTTCGGATAGACCCGACCGACGAAGAGAAAATTCGGACGACCGTCGCTCAACAGCGCTTCCATCACCTCTCCGGACGACTGCCCGACGAAGTCCTCGAAATCCATGAGGATCGGCAATACCCCGGTACGCTCGAACCCGTTGGCCTCGAGCTCTCGGCGGTTGAACTCCGAGTCGCCGAGGGCCAAGTCGACGACCTCGCTAAGCGATGCGAGCTCCCGCGCGCCGGCGGAGGCGATCCGGACGAGCTCATCGTCATAGCCGACGAAGAAATCCGGCGGAGTGATGTTGTGATAGATGAGGGCTTTCTTGCCGGAGGCAGCGCGCAAAGCCTCGGTAAGCGGCGACGGGAGCGCGAAATGCAACAGCGTCAGGTCCGCTTCCAGACGGTCTTCGAAAGCGAGCACGCCATCGGCGGCGGCCTCGTCATCAACGTCGAGCGCATGGACGTCGGAGGCGAAATCCCGGGCTCGTAGCACTTCCCGAATCCGGATCGCCTCATCCCCGATCGCATCGCCTCGATGCGCCGCGGGAAGCCACTGGTCGACACGCACGTTCACGCTCCTACTCGGCCGACCGAGCGCGCCTGCTCGACGAATCCCAGAAGCAATGCGGCGTCGTCCCGCTCACGCATGGAATCGATCACCCGGTCCTGAGCGCGGACGAGCTCATCAGCTAGAGCTTCATCCGTAACGATCGCGTGCGCCATCAATGCAATGTCGTCGATGCGCTTTTCCCGGATGAGCACCCCGGCGCCACCAAGGGTTTCCGACACGGCCCCGGCATCCACTGCCATCACGGGCACGCCGAAGCGAAAAGCCTCCACGAGCGGTACGCAGTACCCCTCGTGCTCACTCAGACACAAGAACAGGTCGGCGACTTCGTAATAGGCGGAGAGGTCGTCGTCGTCGACATGTCCGGTGAACACCACGTCCTTGAGCCCCAGATCATCGACCATCCGAACGAGAGCTTCGTAATACTTTTCGAATCCGACCCATTCGCCCACGAGGAGCAGGCGGGCGTTTCGGTCGATAAATTTCTGATAGAACGCAAAGACTTTGATCAAATCATCGAAACATTTGTTCGGGATGACCCTTCCCACGAATAGAAAATTGGTCTTGTCATCATCGAACATCTCGAGCACGACGGGATTGGGCCGCTCTGCTAGACGTTCGGGATCGAGCAACAAGGGGAGCACGCCCGTCGGGTGAAAGCCGACGGCTTCGAGCTCGGAACGGTTGAACTCCGAATCTCCCAACGCGACGGAGGCCCGAGGGACGAACGCTTTGAGCTCCCGGCGGCCGTGATAACACAGGCCGGCGAGGTGTTGATGGAACGTTGCGAACCATCGGGCCGGCGTGATGTTGTGATAAATCATCAGGATCGGATCCGGCAAGTGATAAGCGAAGGTGCTGACGCCGGCGCCGATCGAAAAGTGCAAGATGAGCAAGTTATCCGGGCTCGCGAGGTCTCGATAGTCCCAGAGCTTGTAGGCCGCCCCCGCCATCTCCGGGTGCACGGACTCGGCGAAAATCTCGGAGTCGTGTCCCGCCGCGCGCAGAATCTGCTGGATGCGCAGGGCCTCGTTGCCAATCGCGTCTCCATAGGAGAGCGCCGCCAGCATTTGATGAACCTGCATTTCAGGCCCCGAACCAGCGCGCCAACAGCCCGGGCGGACTTGGCTGAGGACGACTCTGATCTTCCACTCGGAGTCCCTCCAGCAGGCGGTTATATTTCGCCTCGAGGACGTCCCACCGGTAGTGCTCGTCGAAATACTTCCGGCCGTTTCGTCCCAGGCCGGAGCGAAGCTCGGGATCGGATTCCAGCTGGAGCAGGGCTTCTCGAAACTCGTAATAGTCCTCGAAATAAAGACCGGCATTCGAGCGTCGGCATTGGCCTTTCAAGACATCGCATTTACCGTTCGCGAGCACCGGCTTTCCTGCCGCCCAAGCTTCGAGGGTCACCATCGACAAGCTCTCCAGCTCGGAAGGGATCACGAGCAGCGACGCCCCGGCGATGGCGCTCCATTTCTCCGCGTCGGAGACGAACCCCGCGTAGTAAATAGCGGGGTCGTCCGGGATCTCCATCTTTTTTCCGCCCACGAGAACGAGACGAAGGTCGGACCCGGTCTCTTCCCGATAGCGACCAAAAAATTGAAACAGGGTCTGACACCCTTTGTTTTGATCCACCCGGCCCACATAGATCATGTAGGGGGCCGAGACCCCGTGGCTCGCCTCGAACAAAGCGGAGTCTTTGACTTCCGGGACGTCGGAGCCGACGCCGACCACGTCTCCCTTGACCTTGTGATTGCCGGTCGTGCTCCAGATCATCGCGCGCTCTTCGATGGAGTTGTAAACGATCGCGCGGGGTAGGTGAAACATGTTCTTGAATATATCGAGCTCGATCACTTCATCTTTCTCTGCCGTGGGCACGAGCACGGCCTTGGGCGCCACTTTCGCGACTCCGTAATAGCTGTGGTAGTACCGATAGCTGAAAAAAATGAAATAGTCGTAATCCGCTTGGTGTTTGGTCACGTATTTCAGGAGGGCAGGCGACCACGGTCCCTGCTCTTCCAGCCAAGCGATTTCGTCCTTCTCGTCGTGGCGACCGAAGAGCACTTTTTGTGACAAGCGCCCGAAGCGATCGGGGTCCCGCGGCCGTTTCACTTTGAAGCGGCGTACCGGGATGCCGTTGACCTTCGAAACCCCGGGCGGGTGCTCGTTCCTCCACGTGATGTAATCCTTCGCGCAGGACGTGAGCACTTCGACCCGGTGCTGTTTTCCCAAATGCTCCGCGATGAGACGGCAGTGATATTCCGCCCCTCCGTTCACGTCGTCGCCGTAGCGTTGCACGACGAGGGCGAGCCGAAGAGGCTCTACAACCGATCGCGAACGCGAACGCTCGCGGCGCTGACGCACGGGCACAGCGGGCTTCGAGCCTCTCGGCGCTCGGCTACCGCGAGCCTCCACCGCCGCCGCCGCTTCCACCGCCACCTTCCCGCGCGCCGGAACCATCACCTCCACGGCCACCGCCGCCGCCCGAGCCACCGGAACCACCAGGACGACCGCCTCGACGCCTTCGATAGGGCCGTCGGCCACCGCTATTGCCACCGCCACCGCCTCCGCGGCCGCCGCGGCGACGATTGTCGCCCGAGCCGCCCTCGCGGGATTCACGATCGCCTTTCGGCTCTCTCTCACCACGAGGCTCTCGCGGCTCCCTCTCGCTACGAGACTCTCGCGGCTCCCTATCACCGCGGGACCCTCGCCCTCTGGGCTCGCGAGCTTCACGCGCAGGACGAGACTCTCTCGAGGTCACGATCTCTTCGAACGACTTTTCTCGCTTCGTCTGAAAGTCGACTCGAACCCCCAAGGTCCGCAGTCGGGCCTTGAGATTCGTCAGATCCAGATTCAACCGTGTGATCTCGGTGGTCATGTTGTGCAGCATGAGCACGTAGTAACGATTCAAATCCGACTGGCGCGTCAACGAGCTGATGATGGGGTTCGGATTGAACAGCAACTTCAGGACGGGATGGAGCCATCGCCGCACGGAGCGAATCAAGCCTCCACCGCTGCCCCTGGACGACTCGTAGATCGTCTCTGGCGTAAAACTGTAATTCCACTGTGCGTCGCGCGCACGAAACGCTGTCACGAAGTCGCTATTGAACTCGTTGGAATCGAGGATCGCGTCGAGACGCATATCCGCGATCTCTCGCACTTCATCTTCGGTATAGAGTCCTTTGCGTTTTTCCTCAATCTTTTTTCGGATATTGGCCATGATGGCTTCGACGTCAATGTCGGAACCCTTCGCGCTGAAGGTAGACATGGTCCTCCTAACCGCGCTGTCACCGAAATCCAAATGACAGACGCGTTCTCGCTGGGCAGGTCGTTGTTTTGGAGAGCGTAGCCCCTAACGGTGTCCGTGGTAGATCACCGTGACGACCGCCGCTGCCCACAGCGCCACTGTCACGAGAATCGGCCTATCATTGAGAAGAACCCTTGTGGGGTCCCCTCCTTCTTCCTTTCGGTGAACGAGATACAAATAGCGAAAAATCCCGTAGAGAACGAAAGGAAGGGTCCAAATCAATCGATCGGTGCCGAATTTGGCCACGGTCTCGGGCGCCGACGTGTAGAGGGCGTACGAGATCAAAGTCGCGGCCGCTACCACGGCAATCATTTGATCTAACAGATAGGGGCTGTACTCTCCCAGAATCCTCCGATGTTCGACTGCTTCTTCTGCCAAGAGCGTGCGTTCGTGCCTTCTCTTGGCGAGAGCGAGAAACAGCGCACCCAATAGGGTGCACAACAAAAGCCAATTGCTGAACGCGACGTGTATCGCGAGCGCCCCTGCAACAGCGCGCATCACGAATCCCATCGCGACGATGAGCACGTCGAGGATGACGACGTGCTTCAGCTTCAAAGAATATGCGGTCATGGTCACGAAATAGGCGAGCGCGACGACACCGAAACCCGGATCGAGCGCGAACCCTGCCACCAGTCCGAAGCTCACGAAAATCGCCGCACCCACGGCCGCGACTCTGCGCGACAGGCGTCCAGAAGCGAGAGGCCGGTGCCGTTTGATCGGATGCCGGCGATCTTGCTCCTGGTCGACGAGATCGTTGACTAGATAGACCGAGCCTGCGAGCACACAGAAAATCGCGAACGCTGCCCCGGCCGCCAACAAGGACGGTCCGTGGAACAAGCGCTCGGCAAAAATCAGCGCTGCGAGTACGACGAGATTTTTTGTCCACTGGTGTGGGCGTAGGGAAGCAAACAACGCTCCCAACTGGTGATAGAAAGACACCAGAGAGAATCACCCATTATCCCGAGGAGACGAAGCCGCCGAAACTCTAGATCGGTCCGGAAGCTTCTTCACCCGACGGAGTCCTTGCTCCTTCCCGGTCTAAGGGTTTCCCATACGTTCAGACGAATGGCAATCCCCTAGCCGAAACTCTTGACGACTTCTGATTCTTCGTCATACGTATCGAACACCGTCAAGAGCTTGGTGATCGCCAGAAGGTCGTGAATGCGTTTGGTCAGGTTCAAGAGCTTGAGCTCACCGTTCTTACGGCTGACAGTCGTGTAGCAGCGAACGATTTCACCCAGGCCGGCACTGTCGACGTAAGGAACCTCCGCCAAATTCAAGACGATTTTCTCGGTTCCGCTCTCGACTAAACTATTGATTTTTTCACGCAGCAGTTCATCACCTTCTCCAATGAGCATCTTGCCCTGCAAATCCAAGATGGTGACGCCCTCGACTGCTCGTTCCTCGATCTTCATTGCTTACAGTTCCTCCAGGAAACGACGAGGTATAGCTCGCCGTTTTAAGCCGCCCAGAATTATCACAATCACGCCGAGCCTGTCAAACTAGTTGAGCCGGGGACACTTATTTGTACACCCTCCCTGTGCTAGACTCCCGGCCGAAGACCGATGATGGACCCCTTCCTCGACAAGCTGCAGAAAAGAGCCGCGGCCGACCTGAAACGCATCGTTTTGCCGGAGTCGAACGAGCCTCGCACCCTGCGCGCGGCCGCTGAAATGAAGCGCCGACGGGTCGCGGAGCCGGTCCTCGTGGGTGAGCCGGATGACATCCGCGGACACGCGAAGCAAGCGGGAGTCGAGATCGGTGGCGTCACGATCGAATCACCACGAAACGTGAGCCTCATCGATCTGTTTTCTCGGAGCCTCTATCAGAAGCTGCGACCGAAAGGGATCTCAGAGGACGAGTGCCGAGCCCTCGCGGCAGACCCGCTACATTTCGGCGCGCTGATGGTGGATTCTGGCGGCGCGGATGGCTACGTTGCCGGAGCGCTGAACAGTACCGCCAATGTGTTGCGATCCGCGATCCGCGTCTTCGGGACCCAAGACGGCGTCAAGCGAGTCTCGAGCTTTTTCATCATGAGCTTTCCGGACGCGCGGGGTCAGTACTTATTCGCGGATTGCGCGGTCTTACCAGACCCAAGTGCTGAGGAGCTCGTCGAGATCGCGATGCTCACGGCCGCGAACACCCGACTCTTTCTGGAAATCGAGCCTTTGGTCGCTTTGTTGTCTTTCTCCACCAAAGGGAGCGCCGACCACCCGCATTCGAGAAAAGTGGCGGAGGCAGCGGTAACGCTCAAACAACGGGCCCCGGCCCTCGCGAGCGATGGAGAGCTACAAGCCGATGCTGCGATCGTAGCTGAAGTGGGTGAGCGCAAGGCGCCGGGAAGCAGCGTCGCCGGGCGCGCCAATACCCTCATCTTTCCAGATCTCTCATCCGGCAATATCAGCTGCAAGCTGGTGGAGCGGCTCGCCGGAGCTTCGGCCACCGGGCCGATCTTGCAAGGGTTGAACGCCCCCGCGAACGATCTATCACGCGGCTGCAGTGTCGAGGACATCATAAACGTAGCGGCCATCACCTCTTTGCAGGCGGGACGCGCCGTGAAGAGATGATGGCCGCCGAGCTCGTCTAAGAGAATCTCTTAGGTGGCTACGAGTCGGTCTGCTCGCGGCGGATTTTCTTCCGCTGTCTCTTGCGCGCGAGTGCTTGCTTCGCGCGCTTCTTGTCACCCGGTTTCATGTAAAACGAGTGCTTCTTGATCTCTTTGATGATGTCTTCCTGCTGCACTTTGCGTTTGAACCGCCTCAGTGCGCTTTCGACCGATTCGTTATCATTGACTCGAATTTCTGCCAATGGCTACGGCACCTCCTCTCGAGGGAAAGATTGTCGGGCCGGCGATTCGGCACTCGAACAGGAATCCCCATTAGAGACGGATCCACCGAAGCTCTTTCAGGAGAACGGATTCCGCGAGTGCGATGGTGCAGTGAAACGAGGCCAGCTCGACTCGAAAACTACTATAAGAGACGGGCGGAGCAGTTGTCAAACGCGCTCGAAGGGAGCCGGTCGCTTCATGTTGACACTCTCCAAACGAGCGTGGGATAATCCGTCACTCAACCGGGTTATCACGTAAGTCCTTGATAGAACTGGAGTTCAATTCGACTTGAGAGTCCTCGTCGTTGGCGGAGGCGGCCGCGAACATGCCCTCTGCTGGAAGCTCAAGCAGAGCCCCAGTGTCACCGAGCTTTATTGCGCCCCCGGCAATGCCGGGATCGCCGCGATCGCGGACTGCGTGGCGATCGATCCGTCCGACATCGTAGAGCTCGCCGACTTCGCCGAGAATCTCTCCATCGGCCTCACCGTCGTCGGTCCGGAGCTACCCCTGATCCTCGGACTCGCGGATGAGTTCCAGCGGAGAGGGCTGCTCGTGTTCGGACCGAACCGCGCGGCGGCGGAGCTCGAAGGCAGCAAGGCGTTCGCCAAAGATTTCCTCCGGAGACATGCGATCCCCACCGCGCGCTATCACGTCGTCAAGAGCATGGAAGAGGCGACATCGGTCATCAAGAGTGACGAGGTAGGCATGCCGCTCGTCGTCAAGGCCGACGGGCTCGCCGCCGGCAAAGGGGTCGTGATCGCAACGAGTCGCGAGGAAGCGCTCACCCAATCGAAGAAGTTCATCTCCGATCGCCACCTCGGAAGCGCGGGCACCCGGCTCGTCCTCGAAGAGTTTCTCGAAGGCGACGAGGTCTCCTTCTTCGCGCTATCCGACGGAAACAAAGTCTTGCCCCTCGTGGCTGCGCAGGACTTCAAGCGCGCGTTCGACGGAGATGAAGGGCCGAACACGGGCGGCATGGGCTGTTTGTGCCCGGCGACGAACTTGAAAGCAGAGACCCTCAAGACCATCATCACGGATATCGTCAACCCAACGATATCGGGTCTCGCCGCGGAGGGCCGAAAGTACCAGGGCATCCTCTATTGCGGCCTCATGCTGACTCGGGACGGCCCCAAGGTACTCGAGTTCAACGTCCGGTTCGGCGATCCGGAGGCCCAAGCCGTGCTCCCGCGGTTGAAAGGGGACCTGCTCCCACTCTTGATGGAAGTCGCCGAGGGTAGGCTCGGTCCTCACCGGCTGGAATGGACCCGAGATCCCGCCGTGACCGTCGTGGTCGCGTCGGGCGGCTATCCCGGGAGCTACGACAACGGTGTCGCTATCGAAGGGCTCGGAAACGGCGCCGTGGAGATGGGCGACGACACCTTCGTTTTTCACGCGGGTACGAAAGCCGTTGGCGGCAAGATCGTCACTGCCGGCGGACGCGTCCTCGCCGTAACAGCTCTCGGCCAAAACTTGAAGACCGCGATCGAGCGGTCGTATCGAGGCGTCGAGAAAATTCAGTTCGAGGGGCGCCAGTTCCGAACAGATATCGGAAAAAAAGCGCTCGAACGACTCGCAGGAGGTTGAGCTTTGCCATCATCGGATCCGAAGGTCATCATCGTCATGGGCAGCATCTCTGACAAAGAAGTCATGAGTGAGGCTGCCACCGTCTTGAAGGAGCTCGAGATCCCCTTCGAGATGGGAGTCTTTTCAGCACATCGAACTCCGGCACGCACCGCCAAGCTCGCCTCTGAGGCCGCGGGACGAGGGGTCCGGGTCCTCATCGCCGGCGCGGGCGCTGCAGCACATCTGGCTGGTGCGATGGCGGCGCAGACGTGGCTACCAGTCATCGGAGTGCCCTTGTCGGCGACGTCACTCGGCGGCATGGACGCGCTTCTCGCGACCGTGCAGATGCCCGCGGGATTTCCCGTCGCCACCGTCGCCATCGGCAAGGCCGGTGCTAGAAACGCCGCTCACCTCGCGGCACAGATCCTCGCCACATCGGACGATGCGGTCGCGGATCGCATCCTAGCGTTTCGTGCAAAAAAGGCGGCCGAAGTCGAGGAAGCCTCCGCGAAGCTCGCCTCCGAGCAATAGGGGGCATCGCGCTAGAAACGTCAGGAAGCCGGACGAAAGCTACTTCGGTGCGGTCGCTGCTACGATACCGTCCAGCTTGACGACGAGCTGGGACAACACCCCGGAAGCCTCCGGGCTTTCCAGCAGCGCCACCACGACGTAGCGCTTGCCGCCTCGCTCCACCAAGGCAGCGTCCGAGTGCCATCGTTTCCACGTCCCCGACTTTCTAAAAATGAGCGCGTTACCGAAACGCGACAGCCCTCGGACGAACTTGTGCCGGATGGCGGGCTTGCCCAAAATGCGTTTCATCTCGTCCGACGCCTCCGGACTCACCAGCATTCGCTCATCGAGCATCACGAAGAATCGAGCGACCTGCCTCGCGGTCGCTCCGTGAGACAGCTGATGGATCGGGTCGCGCTTCCAATATCCCAGCGCACCGCCGTAGTCTTTGCCGACCCAAAGACCGCCGTTGCGATCCTCATCGTAAAGCTCGTAGTGAGGATCCTGGAGAACACGGGCGATCGCCTCGAAGCCAACGAGCTCGATCAAATCGGACGATGCGCGATTGTTCGAACGGCGTATCATCGCCTCGAGCTGTTGTTTCAGCTCCGGGGTGTATTCCAGCCGACCTTCCTCGAACGCCTGGAACACGGCCAGCATGACGGCGATTTTGGGAAGGCTCGCCGCGTATCGCATTTCGTTTTCGAGCACACCCGCGAAGCGGGGCTGACCATCCACCGCCACGTCGACGAGAGCCACGGACAAGCTTCGTGAAGCCACCAGCTTCTTGAACGGAGGCTCGGACAATATCTTGTCCAGCGAAGATTGCAGATCCACGTCTTTCGACGGGAGAACGTAGGCGCTGCGCTCGGCGTCGGCTCCTTCTTCAGCGAGTGCCGGAGAAGCGACGAGGCACGAACCAACCAGAGTAGAGCCCATGATCCAACTCTTCCACATGAGAGATCCTTTCTCGGCGAAAAAGCGCCGGATCCCGTTCAGGGAGCTTCTCTGATGAGACGCTCGATGCGGACGGCGATCGTCGCATGCTCGGAGGCTGAGTTCACCTTGAGCACGTTCGACATCATAGACACGAGATAGACGTTCTGTCGCCCCGTATTCTCTGCGGGAGACTCGACGATAGCGACGGAGTGCATCAAGTTGGTCTCGTTGCCTCGATACTGTCCACACTCGTAGCCTTCCTCGGGCCGGCACTTGTACAGTGACCCGGACTTGAAAAACACGGCTGCGGTCGCGAGCGCCGGCGCGGCGGCATATCGATAGCGGCGGCGGGTGAAGTACATGAGCTTTTTCATCTCCAGACTGCTCCACTCGTCCACCAGCTTGCCTTGCTCCAGCTTGATGAGCCACCGTACGAGCTGCCGGGGCGTCGCGTGCGAGCCGCTCCCAGGGATGACCTGACTCGCGGTCCGCGTGAAAAACGTTCTCAAATGGAGCTGCTCGAGATCGATGCCTGCGGCGACGAGCGGCTCTTCGATGACGGTCACGGCGAGGCTCACGAGGTCCTTCTTCGACGTCTCCTTGAAAAACTGATCCTCGGCGTCGGGGCTCGGCGGATACGCGTCTCCGAACGCTCGAAGCAGCATCGCGTGCTTCCAAACCATCGAAGCAGCAGCGTTCGAGCTCGGCGAGGCCATGTGATCGGCCCACTCCCAAAGGGTGAACGTGTCGCCGACAGCGATGGCTCGATGGGTTACCGAGCTCAGGGATGGATCGACGATAGGAACGGCATGGGAGTTCGGGACAACGAACCGATCGGCAACGATCATCGTCTCTTTCAACACGCGCGCGCGCGCGGCGATGTCGTCGGGGAATCGCCGATGGAGCTCGTTGAACAATGCCGTCATCACGAGGAGCTTTCCGACACTTCCCGGGATGTAGCCCTGGTCAGGCCGAAGCGCCGCGTAGCGCGGCTTCGCCGGGTCCGTGATGTCGACGATAGCGACCCGATACGACGGATCCAGCCCGGAAACTATCTGCAGGAGCCCTTTTTGGAGCGCCGGGTCGACCTCGGTGCTCGCCGAGAGATCGTATCCATCGTTGTGGCCTTTGAGGCGCAGGCGGATCGAGGCATCTCCGAGCAGCGCACCCGGCTCGAGTCGGAAATTACCCCCCGCTTTGCCGTCCTGGATGAGCTGGTACAAGAGCAAACGTCGAATGCCGGTCTTTTCATACCCGTCGAGCGGATAGCCAGCAGAAGCGGCGGTTGCGACCAAGCACGACACAGCCACCATTCCCCATAAAGCTTTCATGGGATCTCCTCCAGGGATATCGCCCTCGATGCGTTTCTCATGGAGGCCTCGTCGAGCACCCCCAGTTTTTCGAGGAGCTCGGTATTGCGAAATCGAACGAAGGGGCGTACCTGGAACAGCCACAGCTTCCCCTCGACGAAACCGAACTCGAAATCCCACACTCTCGTCGCTCCGGCTTGGCGCTGCCACTGCGCCACCACCTCTAGCAGTTGGCGAATCTCGCTGTCTTGGATCAAACGATCCGGCCTCGCGGTCGGGACGGTGCGAACGCCGCCATCGCCCTCAAAGGCGAGCTGCTTCTTGCGAGCCGCCTTTGCCTGCGACAACAACTTATGAGAGCCGTCCTGGCGGACGAGGATCGTCTCAGCCTCCTCACCATCGACCGCGCCGCCGACGCCCTCGGCCACCGCGAGAGTGAGCTCCGAAGCGCCGCCATATTGAAGGCCCGAAGTAATGAGCACTCCTGATTTCTCGGAAGCCACGCTTTCGAGCAAGAGAACGGAGGGATAGACCTCGCCTTGATGTACGAGAATTTGCTTCCGCCACAAATAGGCGCGCTCACTAAACGGTGACGTCCAGACGCGTTTGACCGAGGACAAGATCGCCTCGACGCCTCGCTGATGGGGGACGGTCAAGTTGAGCCCCGCCCCCGAGAACTGGGGTAGATCTTCGACATTGGTGTCGCTGCGGACGAAAACGCCCCGAGACAGATCCGTACCGAAGGCATCGCTCAGAGCACGAGTGACACGGTCCCGGGTCGTGGGAATCCACGCGAGCTCGAGGATGGCACGCCGAAAACGCGCGAGCTCCGCAAACATGTACTCATCGATCGCGGACTCACTCGAGCCCGAGGAACGCAGGCGTTCGGCTTCCTGGTAGGCGCGCACGATGCGCTCTTGCGCCGTATGGTCATCACCGCCGAACGGACGATTCACGTGCTCGGCGAACATTCCGAACGGAAGGGCGGTGCCCGCCGAGACGTTGCCTGGAAACGAACGCGCGAGCTCCGCCACTTTTCCGGCTTTCGGGCCCACGACCGCTCCGATATCGGACGACTTCAGATCTTCCAATGGGATCGGAGAGGCGCGACGGATGTCGAGTCGCGAGGTATCGAGCTCGATACGCTCAGCCTTCGCGTCGCGACTCTGCTCGACGAGAGCACGCTCGCCCGACGTCAAGGACGCGGCAGGCTTGAGAATGACGGTGCCCCTGGGCGATACGGCAAAAAACACTTCGCGCCCGCGATGTTCCCGCAAGCTCGGCAAGAACGTGCTCGAGATGCTCGCGTTCGGGATCCCCGCGTTACGCGCCAGGAGCTGCACATGAGAAAGGGGGTTGCCGGCATCGAGCGTCAGTACTCCGGCCGGGGGCGTGAGCTCAGCAAGCGTTTCCGGGATGACGTAGATCTTCGAAGTCTCCAGTCTGGCGGCATGGGCACCAGGCTCGATGAGCTCGAGCGGCCGGAGCGCCACGCCAGGGTTCAGTCCGCGGACGCCGGCCCCCACCCGCGCACCGAAGATCTCATGGGACTGGCCGAGGACGAGCGCGAGATCGTCGTTCAGCTTCTCGAGCTCTTGCGCGAGAAACAGAAGCGGCGAGCTGCGAACGAGAGCATCGCTGAACCCAGCGGCTTTCGGCTCGACATAAGCGTAGCGCTCCAAGACCGTTCCGAAGCTCGCGCGTACCGTCCCCACGCCCCAGTCGAGCGCGCGCGCGAGATAGCGGAGCGAATCTCCATAGGCGAGTGCCGTCAACGATCGCGTCGCAAGGAGGGCATCGAGCTCGGAGCGAAACGCCTCACGCTCCCGCATCGACAACAAGCCCGCACCCGTCGCGAGGTCCACGAGGTCTCGCAGCGCCGCGACCCGCTCCCGACGGGACAGCGCGGGCTGGGTCGTTCCACTCGCGGCGGACAAGATGGCGAACGCGCGCTGAAGCAGAAGCGTTCTCAGCTCGAGGAGCGTGAGTCGGGGGGCCGGCTCCGTGCTCGTTACCCGCCGTCGGAGCTCTACCAACGTCGCTCCGATGGCCGCGACGCTCGGGCGGGTCGCAGGCGCACTCGCGATCCGTTCGAGGGCTCGGCGCAAGTCGGAATCCACTCGGGGCAAGTAACGCGACAACTCTTCCGCCCAAGCACTCGACTCGTATTGCCGACGCAACGCTTCGGCCAGCGCGGCGAGCTTGTCAGCGGCAGGCGTCGTCGTCTTCTTGCGGGCGGCGAAACGCTCTACCGCGACCAAATCCTCCCGTGAGGGGAACGAGTGGATCTTGACCCGCACCGACTGAAACTCCGGGTCGAGGTTGGCGATCTCCGTTGCCAAATTACGGATTCTTTCGGTTCGTGGTTCGACGCCGCCGCCGTGCGGGACAGTTTCCGAAAGCTCGCTCGCGAGCAAATAGTTCCTCGCTACCCACTCCGAGCGCGAAAGCAAACGCTCGAGAAACTCTCGACCCGTTTTCTCCTCGTCTTCGATCTGACGCGCACCTCGATAGTAGCGAGCCTTTCGCAGGACCCAGCCGTCATCGACGTCGAAAAGAAATCTCTGGACGACGAGCTCTCGCAACAGATAGTGGTCATGCGCCTCATCGACGAACTCCGCGAAATCGAGCGTCTGGAGTATCGTTCCGAAGTGAATTCCGAGATCACCCAACTGCTCCGCTTCAGGCTTGAGCTCCGCGTGCTGCACGCCGCCACCGCGCTCGCGACACGGCGTCCCTGCCGGAGCATGGACGGTTTCGTCCCGGCAGAACCAACGCAGACGAAAGTAGGGCCCTCTCTCATCGGCCTTGTACGCGTCGATGGCGCGCCGCACGCGCTCCACTTCAGCGGAGTCGAGCTCGGGATAGAACGCATCGACAGCCGCCTGGGCAGCACTCGCGAGACAGTGAAGTGCCATCAAGACCGCGAACACTGGCCGTTTCATGGGATTTTCTCTGGTGTGAGAATAGCGTCGCTGCGCGAGCCCCGCAATGTGAGTCGAGGAGAACGGTGAGGGCTTGGATGCTATTGCCGTCACTAAGAGACGACGAACGACCCGACGCTCTCAAGGCATTCGCGACACTTTTCTCGTGCATGACCGGGTTCGCTCTGCTCGAGACCGCGAGAGACGCCTTGTTTCTCAGCAGTCTGCCGGCGTCACGACTCGCCGCCGCTTATCTCGTCATTGCTTTCGTTACTCTCACGCTGACGCGCCTCGACAAAGTCTTGTTCGGCCGCTTCGCCGCCGGCAATGAGCTGCGCTTCTCACTCTTCTTCGCAGCGGTCGTGACGTGGCTGTTCTGGGCGCTGGCGGCGACCGCCGACGCCCGGGTGTTTTTTGCGCTCTACATCTGGACCGGCGTGGTGGCCACGCTCGTCATCGTTCGATTCTGGACGGCGCTCGGTACGCGTTTCACCGTCGACCAAGCCAAACGACTCTTCGCTTTCGTCGGCTCGGGGAGTGTGCTGGGCGCGATCGTCGGATCGCTCACCGCTCGACTCCTTTCAGAGCTCGGTCCGCCGCAAACGATGCTGTTCTTCGCGGCGGCGGCGTTTTTCGTGAGTGCGCTGATCGCGAGACCCTCAGCCCGGCCTGCGCCTACCATCAAGCCCCCGGAGCCCCGCCAGAGTTGGGGAGCGCATGATGTCGTCGAGCTGGTGTGGTCGCGCGCCTATCTGCGCCGGGTCGCGATCGTCGTTCTCACTGCGAGTGTCACCTTTACCCTCATCGACTTCCTCTTCAAGAGCACCGTCGACAGGCTCGTCTCTCCCGACAACATGGGAGAGGTCTTCTCGAGCATCTATCTCGGCCTTCACCTCTTGTCCCTCGTCGTGCAGCTCGCGGCGGTCTCCCGGCTCGTCCGCAGGTTCGGAGTCAATCACGCACAAGCGATCGTGCCGCTGCTGCTCGCTCTCGGAGCCGGCGCCTTCGCGCTGTCGGGCGCGCTCTACTTCGCGCTAGCCGTCAAAGTCATCGATGGAGGGTTGAGGCACTCTCTTTACCGCACCACCATCGAGCTCTTGTTCGTTCCGGTAACGGGGGAGCTCCGGGCTCGCATCAAGACGTTCATCGACGTGTTGGGGCAGCGCGGCGGGCAAGCGCTGGCGTCTCTCGCGATCCTCGCCATGCTCAGTCTGAATCTCGGGGACGGCGCCGTCGCGGTGGTCGTCGTCACCACCGCCCTCTCATGGCTTTATCTCGTGCTCGCGCTTCGCAAGGATTATCTCAACGTCTTTCGAGAAACGCTCGGAGAAGAGATCACGGAGACGCGGGTTCGCTTCCCTGCCTTGGACCTCGCTTCGATGGAGACATTGCTCCAAACGCTATCCGACAGCAATGATCGACGTGTTCTCGCGGCGATCGATTTGCTCGGAGAGCAAGGCAAAGCCCACGTCATTCCGGCCTTGATCCTCTATCATCCCTCGACCAGTGTCGTGCTCCGCGCACTGAGATTGTTTAGAACGGCGTCGCGGCGAGATTTTCTTCAGATCGCCGAGCGACTGGTCGATCATCCGGACGAGAACGTCCGTGCGGCGATCCTGCCGGTGCGGGCGAGCGTGGATGGCTCAGCGTGGGAGGCGGGTCTTTCGGACCCTGCTCCCGTCGTGCACGCTACCTCTCTCGTTGGCTTGTCGGCAGCCGGGCGCGCCACGGACGCTCAGCGGATGGAGCTCGACTCTTTGGTGGACGAAGGTACGGAAGCAACGAGGACCGCGATCGCCGTGGCTCTGCATGAGAATGCTGCGGTCGGACGCGCGCAGCTCCTCGATCGCTTGGCGCGCAAGCCCGGGCTCGAGCCCCGGCGACGAGCACTCGAAGCGATGCGCGCCAATCCCAGCCTCGAGTTCGTCGATACGCTCGTTTCACTCCTGACCGAGAGAGAGCTCCGCGACGAAGTGAGGGAGTCCCTCGTCGCCATGGGACCGGAGGCGCTCCTCCAGTTGGGGCGAGCGCTGAAGGATTTCGATTTCGACTACGCGGCGAGAAGACGATTGCCGAAAACGATCGGCTCCTTCATGAGCGACGACGCCGCCCGCATCTTGCTCGAATGTCTCCCGGAAGAGATCGATGGATTGGTGCGTTTCAAGATCCTCAGCGCCCTCGGCCAGATGCGCCGCCAGCGACCCGAGCTCGAGCTCGACGAGACGACGCTCGAGCGTGGCATCGACGGCTCCGTCGCGGCGGCGATGAAATTGTCGGCGTGGCGCAAAACCCTCGAGCAAAGGCTCGACCGAGACCCGGCGCGGGAGACGAAAGCGCAGGCGGTGCTCATCGGACTGTTGAAACACAAACAGCTGCACGCTCTCGAGCGCGTATTTCGCCTGGTCAACCTCTGGCAACCGAACGAAGACCTCCCTCGCATTTTCCGCGGACTTCAAAGCTCGGACCCCCAAACCCTCTCGAGTAGTCGAGAGCTCGTGGAGAACCTGGTGACGGGAGCGCGAAGAGACGCGTTGCTCTCATTGATCGACGAGCTCGACTCGGGGTGGCGTGAGAAGCGCGACGAGAGAAGCTACTACCAAGTCTTAGGGGAGCTCGTGCAGTGCAGAAGTGAGACGTTGAGCGCTCTCGCCGTCCACCATGCGGGTGAGATTGGTGCTATCGAGCTCGTCGACGATCTACGCGCGGCCCAACCAGGGCTCTCTATACGGCACGCGGTCGTGATCGACCAAGTATTGAGTCGGCTGTCCGCGACACGTGAGAAAGAAGCGCACGATGCCGGATAACGTGTTGTTCGTCGGCCCGCTCGACCGGGTGTTGGCGTTGAAGACCCTACCCGCGTTCGCGGATCTCTCCTCGCGTGCCCTCGTCGTCATCGCGCAGAAGATGCGCGAACGATTCATCCGTCGCGGCGCCGTGCTCGTGCATAAGGGTCAGCGGTTAACGGCTTCCTACTTCCTCGTTGACGGAAGTCTGGAGATCTCCGCAGGGGAGGGTCCGCATGTGGTCGAAAGCGGTGACGCGGTCGGCCTGCTCGAGCTCCTTGCCGGTGAAGCTTTCCCTTCCGACATCCGTGCCAGTGTCGATTCCTTGGTTTTCTCGCTCGACGCGGAGGACCAGGAAGATATTTGGGAGGACCACTTTCTCATCCTGCTCCAATACATCAAATATCTCGCCAAAGAGACGTTGGTGGAGCTTCGACAACGCGGCAGCGATGGCGCCGCCCCCGCCGCACCGCCATGGACCGAGACCGCGGACGGCACTCTCAACCTGGTCGAGCGCATCCTCGCGCTTCACCGAGTTCCGATTCTTTCCTCCGAATCCATCGACGCCGTGGCTGAGCTCTCGGGCCATCTCACGGAGATCCGAGTCGAGCCTGGGGAGCGACTCTGGCACGAAGGCGAGTCTCCGGACCATTTCTGGATCGTCGTCTCGGGCACCGCATGCTCGAACGGGGACGGCACCTCGTCGACCTTCGAGAGCGGCCCCGGCGACTGCCTAGGGCTCGAGGAGGTTCTGGCCGATGAGCCTCGCTGGAACGACACCTGGGCTGTCGGACCTCTCCTCACCCTTCGGTTCGCGCGAGAACGCTTCATCGATGTCCTGGAGGATCACTTTCCGATGGCGCGACACGTCATCGTCACGATGGCGAGACGGCTGCTCGAGCTTCGAAGAGGTTAAGGAACTTCTGCCGAGTTGTAGTGAAGGTGGACGATCTTCCACGCGCCGTCGCGCTTGAACCAGACATCCGTCTCCCACGCACGCTCGGTCGTCTTGCTCCCGTCCGCGGCACGCGTCGTGACATCGAGGCGATAGGTCGCCACCGCCGTGTCCCCGCCCGGTCCGACCTGCACGCGGAGATCCGACAACGCGTTCTTCTCGACCCCGCCGCCGCTTTCGATGAGACCATACCAGCTCTTCTTGTAGTCCTCGAGACTGGTGCGCCCCGATTCGAACCATTGCGTCACATCGTCAGCGTAATAGGCAAAATAGGCGTCGAGCTCGTTTCGTTCGTAGGCGTCGTTGAACGCGACGACGAGCTCTCGAACTTCTTTCTCGGTCGAGCTCTCTTGGGTCGAGGACGATGACGGCCCGACGGCGAACAGTAAGGCCAACACCAACAGCTTTGTCATGAGCGCGTCTCCTTCGATTCTGTGGATCGCGAAACAATACACGAATAACGTCGGCGGGGTCGTGCCGTGACAGAATGAACGAGAACATGAGTGAGCAGTCCATGGCGTCGTTCATCCACGGTCTTCCCAAGGCCGAGCTACATATCCATATAGAGGGCTCTCTCGAGCCGGAGCTCATGTTCGAGCTCGCCAAGAACAACGGCGTCGACATCGCTTATCGGTCGGCCGCTGAAGTGCGCGCCGCCTACGCGTTCACCGACCTCCAATCGTTTCTCGATCTCTACTATGACGGGGCGCGCGTGCTCGTCGAACAAGACGATTTCTACGCACTCGCTTTCGCCTATGCTCGAACCGCGTCCGCTCAGAACGTGCGTCACGCGGAGGTGTTCTTCGATCCGCAGACCCACACCGACCGCGGCGTCTCCTTCGAGACCGTCATCACGGGGCTGCGGCGCGCCTTCGAGGACGCGCACCGTCAGTTCGGTATGACCTCGAAGCTCATCCCGTGCTTTCTGCGCCACCTGAGCGCGGAGTCCGCGCTCGAAACGCTCGAGCAAGCGCTGCCTTTCAAGGATTGGATCGTCGCCGTGGGCCTCGACTCATCGGAGCTCGGACATCCGCCCACGAAGTTCGCCCATGTTTTCGAAGAAGCCAGACGACACGGCTTCGAGACGGTCGCGCATGCCGGAGAAGAAGGACCGCCGGACTACATCGCACAAGCCCTGGACCTGCTGCATGTCTCACGCATCGACCACGGCGTGCGCTGCCTGGAAGACCCGGACCTGGTGGAACGATTGCGACGAGAGCGCATTCCTTTGACCGTCTGTCCGCTGTCGAACGTCAAGCTCGGTGTGTTCCCGACTCTCGGAGACCACAACCTCGTGGAGCTTCTCGACGCGGGTTTGTGCGTGAGCTTGAACTCGGACGACCCGGCCTATTTCGGCGGCTACATCGAGGACAACTTTCTCGCTGCCCAAGAAGCGCTTGGCCTCAGTCGCTCACAGCTTCGCTTGCTCAGCAGAAACGCGTTCGAAGCGAGCTTCCTCGACGAGGACGCTAAGCAGGTTCTCATCGCTGAGCTCGATCGATATAGCGAGTGAAATACTTGATGAGCTCGCCAAGAAGCACCTAACCTTCATATCGGCAACTATGTTAGCAATAGTCAGCTCCCTCCCGGGCGCTCTACGGCTAGAGCTTCAGCAGCTGCTCGCGTAACGATTTGGAGCGGGTCCGGCTCACCGGGATCTTCTGCTGATTCGAGAGGGTCACGACGAAGGTGCCGCCCGGCATGGGGCTGAGCTTTTCGATCCGCTCGACGTTGACGAGAGCACCTCTCGAAAGTCGAATGAACTGTTTCGGGTCGAGACGGGCTTCGAGATCCTTGAGAGCCCGCGTGATGGTGTGCCGCCGTCCCTCGTCGGTCGTGATATGAAGAAGCTCACCTTCGGCCTCGATCGATGCGATCCGCGCGACGGGTACGATGAGAATCTCCTCGCGCCCCCGCACCGGAATCCGCTCGGCGTAGTCTTGCTCGTCTTCGACCTGGGAGACCGCTTTTCGTACGCCTTCGGCGTGGGTCTCACGAGTCTCGTCTTGCCGGAGCCTTTGGAGCGCTCGATCCACCGCTTCGCGCAGCCTCTTCTCCGCGACCGGCTTGAGTAAGTAATCCACCGCGTTGAGCTCGAAGGCGCGGACGGCGTACTCGTCGTAGGCCGTCACAAACACGATGAGAGGCAAATGCTCGTCGTCGATCAAGCGCACGACCTCGAGTCCGCTGAGCTCGGGCATCTGCAGGTCGACGAAAGCGAGGTCCGGGCCAAGCGTCTCGATGACTTCGATCGCTTCGCGACCGTCGCTCGCCTCACCGACGATCTGGACGTCGTCGAACCGCTCCAGCAGCGAAGAGAGAAAGGCACGAGCCGGACGCTCGTCATCCGCGATGACGACCCGCATCGCCATCACTCGTCGTGAACGGAGACCATCACCGCGGTGGCGACGGGGAAGCAGAGCTCGACGACCGCGCCGGAGCCGGGTGTGCTCGAGAAAGACAACGACGCATCGTCACCGTAGTAGCCGCGCAGTCGCTCCTCCACGTTCCTCAGGCCCACCCCTTCACCACGTCGTCCCTCCAAAGTCTTATCACCGCCTCCCGCTCCGGTGTTGTCGACCCGCAGCCGTAGGGTGCCGTCTTCGAGCACGGCCTCGAGCCGAATCGTACCGCCGTCTCGCATCGGAGCGATCCCGTGCTTGACGGCGTTCTCGACGAGGGGTTGGAGAATCAAAGGCGGGATCCGAAGAGAGCGTAGCTCCGAGGGCACTCGTATGTCGACTCGAAGCCGCTCTTCGAACCGCGCGCGCTCGATATCGAGATAGGCGAGCACGAGATCGAGCTCCTCACCCAAGGAGGTCGTCTCTTCGGTAGAGCGCAAGACGCGCCGCAGGAGCTCCGTCAAGTTCATGAGCGTCTCGAGCGCCCGATCCGGTGCGGCACGGATGAGATGCCCAATGGTAGTCAGCGCGTTGAACAAAAAGTGGGGGTTGATCTGAGCTCGAAGGACGCGAAGCTCAGCTTCCGTGGCGAGCTTGCGCATCTCCTTCTCCCGAAGCTCATGCTCGTAGCGTTCGTGAACCACGCGCAAACGATCGATCCGCCGGGCCGCGGCAAGAGAGGTCCACTCGAGGAGCACGACGTCGTCCGGGGCGAGTCTCCGCCCTTCCGAGAGCGAGCCGAGTCTCCAAACGAAGCGAGGCTCCTCTGCCGTCACAGCCAGAATCGTCGCCCCGGCGCCGCCGGCCGAGAGCCAGACGGTCTGCTCGGGGCCGCCCGAAGACAAGTCCGCGCGGCGCTGTTCGTCGAAGTGGCTCGATTCGACCTCGCCACCAAAGGATCGACCTATTTCTTCCGCCACCACCTCGAGCACTTGGCTCGACGTATCAGCCTCTTCGATTCGGCGCGCGAGCGTGGCGCGCAGGTCCCCATGGCCGTCTCGGCCCAACAACCATCGGTCGACCCCTCGCGAGATCGCGCGGGTGAGAGCGGGAGAGACGAGAGCGGTGAGGATCCAGAGGGAAAGAACCGCACCCAGTACTCTCGGATCCGACAGATCGGAGCCGAGAGCCGGCACGAGAAGCACGAGCGCGCCCATCGCCATCGAGACCAGCACGATGATGGACAGCGCGCGCTTGAGGAAGCGATCCGCGAACGCGAAACGATACTCCTGGTACAAGATCACGAA
>JAJCXL010000458.1 GCA_029263435.1 Acidobacteriota bacterium
TTCTCCCCGTGAGCGATCTTCAGTGAGTCGCCAGCTCGCGTGGCTATGGGGCGGCGTCTCGGTGCTCCTGGTCGCGCTGTCTCCATGGGCGGACGGCTTCGCCTCGGCGCTGTGGGGGTGCGTGTTCAAAGGGGTCACCGGCTTCGCATGCCCCACTTGCGGGACCGCTCGTGCGGCTTTGGCCCTGGCGCGTTTCGACGTCGTAGGCGCGTTGACGTCTTTCCCGCTGCAATCGCTTGGATGGATGTTCTTGGTATGCGGCGGGCTCCTCTGTCTCGTCGCGATCTCCTTCGGGCGTACCCCCCCGGCTTTTCCGAAGTCCCTGTCTCCGGCCACTCGCGTCGCGGTGATCGCGGCGGTCGCGTTGAACTGGGCCTATTCGATCGCTACGGGCGTGTGACGTCCTCTCGTATCGCGAAAAGGTGCGCGTCCGAGCGCAGAAACAGCGTGCCCCCGGAGATCGCCGGAGACGCCAACGTCCGCTCGTCGATCGAGTTGGTCGCGAGGACCTCGGGGCTCGCCGTGGGCGCGATGACGAAAGTCTCTCCCGCTTCGTTCGTGAAGTAGACCTTCCCGTCTCCCGCGACCGGGGATGCGGTGAACGCACCGCCGAGACGCTGACGCCAAAGTGTGTCGCCGCTGTTAGGATCGACGACACTCACGATCCCGCGCTCGGTCGCCATGAACAACAAGCCTTCGTAGTACAAGAGCGACGAGATGTAGGGGGCGCGGGTCGGAACGCGCCATTTCATGTGGGTCTCGTTGACGTCACCGGTGCCGCCGAGCTCTAGCGCGAAATAGGGGCCGCTCGAGTAACCACGACTCGCATAGAGAGTGCGTCCGCTGCGCACGGGCATGCCGATGGCCAGGGTGACTTCCTCTCCCGCGAACCAGCGCAGCCGGCCCGTCTTCGGATCGAAAGACTCCACCCGGTGGCTTCCATTGACGATGAGCTCGTCGCCCCCGGGATCCCGGACGACGTAAGGGGTCGAGTAGGAGCGGATGCCGGTCCCGCGCTCGATCTTCCATTGTTGCTTCCCGGTCGATGCCTCGAGAGCGATGAGATAAGCCTCGTCAGGATGATCGCAAAGCAGGATGAGGGAGTCGTCGTATAGGGTGGGGGAGCTACCGTGGCCCCACAACACGTCGAACCGGGCGTAGTCGTCGCCGATATCGCGGCTCCACGATCGCTTTCCGTCCAACGACAGCGCGATGACCAGGCCGTTTCCCATCCACGCATAGACTCGCTCTCCGTCGGTGACGACACTCGGGCTCGCGAGATTGTGCTTCGGGTGGACTGCGGGGAGCGTTTCAGCGGGACGCTCCAACGTGGTTCGATCTTCCCACACCAGCGATCCGTCGGTGCGGCTGAAGGCGGCAACGACGAAGCTGACGCCGCGATCGGCATAGTCTCGAGCTTCCACGGCCTCGTCGAACTCAGCGCCTCGGCGATCGATTCTGCCCATCCCGAGCTGTGACGTAACGAAGACGAGATCGTCCCACACGATGGGCGTCGACGTTCCGAGCCCTCTGAGCGGCGCTTTCCAGGCAATGCCCTTGTCAGCGCTCCATGTGGTGGGAAGGCCTTTCTCCGCCGAAACGCCGTTCGAGCTCGGTCCTCGCCATTGCGGCCAGTTCTCCCCGGGCGCGGCCTTCGTGGCAGCAAGAAGCGAGCTCGCCAGGAGACACGCGCGGCCTATGTTTCGAAACATGACGAATATTATCCCGGATTGAATAAATCAAGCTCCTATGGCGTAGTACCCGTAGTGGAGGAAAATGAAAGGGCGTGGATCGTGGCGTGTAAGAACGGACACCGGCGTGCTTTCGAGCCGCTCGTCAGACGCTACGGCCCCCGCGCCTACCGCTTCGCCCTAGCTCTCGTCCGAAACGCTGAAGACGCCAAAGACTTGTCGCAAGAAGCGTTTATCCGAGCCTACGTATCGATGTACCGATTCGACGAGACGCGTCCCTTCTATCCTTGGTTTCTAACCATTCTGCGCAACGTCTGCTTGAGTCACTTGCGTCGCCGACGAACGAACGTCGATCTCGAGGACGTCCCGGAAGTTTCCGACCGACGAAGCCTCGGGGTGGAGACCCGGTTGCGCTTCGTCGAAGCGCTCGGCCGCCTGTCTCGAGCGGACCAAGAGATCCTCTCTCTCAAAGCGTTTCAGGACTTGACCTACAAGGAGATCTCCGACGCACTCCAGATCCCACGCGGCACCGTAATGTCACGTCTCTATCATGCTCGAAGACGTCTCAAGGACGCGCTGACATGAAGTGTCAGAAGTGGAAGCCTCTCCTGTCCGGCTTGGTGGACGGGGAGCTGACTCCCGAAGAAGAAGCTTCGCTTTCCGACCATCTCTCGCATTGTCCCGGCTGCCGTGATGAGCTCGAGGCCTTGCGAGATCTCGAAGGAGTGACTGCTGCTATGAAAGATGAAACGTTCGCGCCTGTGAATGATGTGTTTTGGGATCGTTATTGGATGTCGATCTACAACCGGATCGAGCGTGGCATCGGCTGGGTCTTGCTCTCGGCGGGCGCGGCCACGCTCGTGGCCTTCGGGCTGTGGCACTTCGCGACGGCGTTTCTCTTCGCCTCCGAGGCCCCACTCGTCGCTCGCTGGGGAGTCGGGCTTGGTGCTGCCGGGCTGGGCGTGCTCATCGTCAGTTTGGTTCGCGAGCGCGCTCGAACCTATCGACGGGATCCATACAAGGAGGTGAAACGATGATTGTCTCGACCTGTGAAACGGTTCCTGGGCGCGAGATTCAAGAAGTGTTGGGGCTCGCTCGGGGCAACACGATCCGAGCTCGACACCTCGGCCGCGACATCACGGCCGGGCTCAAAGGACTACTCGGTGGAGAGATCCAGGACTACACCAAGTTGATGGCAGAAAGTCGCGAGCAGGCACTCGATCGCATGGTGGCCCATGCGCGTGAGCTGGGGGCGGATGCTGTCGTCGGAGTGAGGATAGGGACCTCGATGGTGATGCAGCTCGCGGCCGAGATCGTCGCCGTCGGCACCGCGGTGCGCCTCAACTCTTGAGGCCCTGATGTGTTGACGCGTTGATGCGTTGACGCGTTGCTCGCGGAGCCGGGTCAGGCGTCGGGGAGGATGGTCAGCTTCGCGTTGAGCTTGTCTCGAACCGCATCCTCCATGGTGGTGAACTGAATCCCGACGCCGACGCTCGTCGCGCCCTTGTTCTCGAGAGAGGCCATCTCACCCTGCCACCGAACGACGCCATCCAGCATCAGCTCTTCGTCCTCATCGAAGTGCAAGATGAGGCTCACCGCGGTGCCTTCTTCCGGACCGCGGCGCCGGGTTTGGATGAAGAGCCCGTCGGAGCTGATGTTCTGGCATTCAGCATCGACGGCGCGCGGCTGGCCTTTGCTGAAATAGAGGACTCGGACCCGCGCGAGCTTTCGCGTTGCCTTTCGCTGGACTTCGAAGCCGGACTCTGACATGACGTCCGGACTATAGTCGCAACCACGGTCCCTGTCGATATTTTTAACCGCTGTTCCAAACGCCGTGAGCCGGGAAGCACCGTGCTATATTTCGACGCGCCATGGACTTTCGACTGACCGAGGAGCAAGAACAGATCCGGCGTGGGGTGCGCGACGTCGTCAGCGATTTTCCAGGTGACTACTGGCAGAAGCTCGACCGTGAGCTCGGCTACCCCACGGAGTTCATCGACGCGTTGACCGAGGGCGGGTGGCTCGCGGCTTTGATCCCCGAAGAGCATGGCGGCATTGGCTTGGGTCTGCTCGAAGCGAGCCTCATCCTGGAGGCGATCAATCACTCTCCCGCCAATGCAGGGGTTTGTCATGCGCAGATGTACATCATGGGCACTCTCCTCCGACACGGCTCCGATGAGCAGAAGAAACGATTCTTGCCTCCCATTGCCTCCGGGGAGCTTCGTCTTCAGGCTTTCGGAGTGACGGAGCCGTCGACGGGCTCGGACACGACGAAGCTCAAGACTTTTGCCAGCAGGCGAGGGGACGTCTACATCGTCAACGGACAGAAAGTCTGGATCTCGCGTACGGAGCATTCGGACCTGATGCTCCTACTCGTGCGCACGACGCCGGTCGAGGAAGTCCAGAAGAAGACCGATGGTTTGTCGGTGCTTCTCGTCGATCTCCGCGAAGCGATAGGACACGGCGTGAACGTGCGACCCATCGACACGATGATGAACCATCACTCGTGTGAGCTGTTCATCGAAGATCTCGAAGTCCCAGTGGCTAATCTGGTGGGGGAAGAAGGGAAGGGCTTCCGCTACATTCTCGACGGGATGAACGCGGAGCGGATCCTCATCGCTGCGGAATGCATCGGTGACGCGCGGTTTTTCATCGACCGGGCGAGTGCTTACGCGAGAGAGCGAGAAGTCTTCGGGCGGCCCATAGGGCAAAACCAAGGTATTCAGTTTCCCTTGGCACGAGCCTATGCGAATACGGAAGCGGCCGACCTGCTCCGGTTTCGAGCCGCGACCGCATTCGATGCGGGCGAAGCCTGTGGCGCGGATGCGAACATCGCGAAGCTCCTCGCTGCCGACGCGTCCTGGGAAGCGGGAAATGCCGCGCTCCAAACGTTGGGTGGGTTCGGCTTTGCGGCGGAATATGATGTCGAGCGGAAGCTGCGCGAGACCCGTTTGTACCAGGTCGCACCCGTGTCCACCAATCTCATCCTCACTTTCATCGCCGAGCGCGTGCTGGGCTTACCGAGGTCTTACTGATGCTGCCTTTGTCCGACATCGCCGTTGTCTCGGTGGAACAGGCGGTCGCGGGTCCTTTCGCGACTCGCCAGCTCGCCGATCTCGGTGCTCGGGTCATCAAGGTCGAGCGCCCGATCGAAGGTGACTTCGCCCGCGGCTACGACTCCACCGTCAACGGCATGTCGAGTCACTTCGTCTGGCTCAATCGATCCAAGCGCTCAGTCACACTCGACTTGAAGAGCGAAGAAGGTCGAGTCGTTTTTGCGAAGCTCCTCGACCGGTCGGACGTCCTGGTGTCGAACCTCGCGCCCGGCGCGATGGACAGGCTTGGCTTTTCGATGCTCGAGGTCCGCCAGGCATTTCCGAAGATAATCACGTGTGAGATCTCGGGCTACGGAATGACCGGCCCGTATCGGGATCGCAAAGCCTACGATTTGCTGATTCAGGCGGAGACGGGACTCTTGTCGGTGACCGGAGACCCGGCATGGCCTGCGAAAGTCGGTATTTCAGTCGCGGACATCGCTGCGGGGATGTACGCGTATTCGGGCATCCTCGCGGCCATCATCAAACGGGGACGAACGGGTGAAGGAAGCGCCATCAGCGTTTCCCTGTTCGATGCTCTCGGGGAGTGGATGAGCTTTCCCGGCTATTTCGCCAAGTATAGCGGCAAGCAGCCGGAGCGGACGGGCACCCGGCACGCCACCATCTCGCCCTATGGAGACTTCAAGACCGGAGACGGTGCCACCCTCTACATTGCGGTTCAAAACGAGCGGGAGTGGGACCGATTTTGCGCACATGTGCTCGGCGCCCCGGAGCTGTCGAACGACCCGCGCTTTTGCACCAATGGTCTCAGAGTGCAACAAAAGCACGCCCTCTACGAGATCATCGAGTCCGTGTTCGGCGGCATGACGAAGACGGATGCGGTCTCCAAGCTGCACGCCGCGGCGATCGCCTATGCGGACGTAAACGACGTTCTGGGATTCATGCAGCATCCCCAGTTGGCGGCGCGAAACCGGTTCCGAGAGGTGGACTCTCCCGTTGGCACGCTCTCCGCGCTCATTCCACCCACGGACATAGAGGGGGTAGAGCCCGTGATGAAGCCGGTTCCGGATTTGGGTGAGCACACCGAGAACACGTTGCTGGATCTGGGGTACCGTCCAGATGATATCGAGCGCTTGCGTAAACAAGGAGTCATCTAATGACCGTGAAACCTGGGTGGACCGGACGGGTCTTCGAAGACTTCGAAGTCGGAGACGTCTACGAGCACCCGCTGGGGCGCACCGTCTTACCCGTCGATAACAGCTGGTTTACTCTTCTGACCCAGAACACCAACCCCATTCATTTCGATCATCACTACGCTTCGCAAACGGAGTTCGGCCGACCGCTGGTCGACTCCACGTTTACTCTAGCTCTCGTGACAGGGCAGTCGGTCACGGATGTCTCTCAGAACGTCATGGCCAATCTCGGATGGGACGAGGTCCGGCTCCCGGCACCCGTGTTCGAAGGAGACACGATCTATTCGCGCAGCGAAGTCCTCGAGACTCGAGAGTCGAAATCCCGTCCTCACGTCGGGATCGTGACCGTGAAGACGACCGGCTACAACCAGAAAGGTACGACGGTCATCGTCTTCAAGCGTACGGTGATGGTTTTCAAGCACGGGCACGTGCCGACGCGGCCTCGATGAGCCGGTTGGGACGGTTGAACCGGTTGAGCCGATCGAGGGTGTCTATGGCGACCGCGCTCGTCGTGGCCGCACTGTCGTGGGCCTGTGAACGCAACGAGCCGACTTCGATGCCCGCGAACGTGCCGGCGCCCGAGAGCCCCGACCCGCACCAAGCGATGTTTGCCCGCGGGTACTATCCCGGCCGGAGCGGCCAGATCTTTTTCATCCTCGAGCGAGGAGATGTGCTGCTGAGAAAGCCGATGGGGCTCTACCGGTTCATGCACGGCGGACCCTGGGACTACGACCGTCACATCCCGCTCATCTTCTACGGACCCGGTTTCGTGACCGCCGGGGCTCGCACCACGTTGGCCACCCAGCAGGACGTCGCGTCGACCCTGTTGTCCCTCGTCGGAGTCCCACCCGTCGCGACGATGTCCGGGCGAGCGCTGGAGCTGGGCTCAGTGGGCGGGAGCGCGGACAAGGCTCCGGGTGCGGTGATGGTCGTGGTGCTCGACGGGATGCGAGAGGATTACCTCGAGCGATACCGCGACGTGCTTCCGAACTTGACCCGACTCGTGGATGACGGGGCGTCGTTTCCGGATACCTGGATTGACTATCTCCCCACCGTCACCAGTGCCGGGCACACGACGATCGCGACGGGAGCCGATCCACGCATTCACGGTATCGCGGGTAACGGTTACTACGATCGTAGAACGCACGAGACTCGAACTCTGTTCGAGGGTCTCCAGCCTTCGAACATGATGGTCTTGGGGCTCGCCGATGTCTGGGCGACGACCTTCGGAGACGACAGCGTCGTCATCGCCCAAGGCACGACGCCTCGAGCGACGGTGAGTCTCGCCGGTCATGGGCGATGCCGTCCCAATGGCAGAGCCGTGATCCTGGCGATGTTCGATTACCAGAGCGGCTCGTGGACGACGAATCCGGAGTGCTACGTCTTGCCCGACTACCTGCGCACGTCGAACGCTCGTGAGATCTGGGAGAGCACCGAGCGAAGCTTCCGAGACCTGACCTTGGATAGCGGCCGTGCTTTCGTGACGACCGATCTGTTTCCCGAGTTTCAGATCGATGCTCTCGTCTCGATGCTCGAGCAAGAGCAGGTCGGTCGTGATGACGTCGCCGATTTGGTATTGGTGAACATGAAAACCCCCGACTATGTGGGGCACTATTACGGACCGGATGCCGACGAGATGCGAGAGGCGCTCGCTGCCATCGATAGAGGCTTGGCACGCGTGCTGGAGACGTTGGAAGCGGCCACCGGCGCGCGAGGCTTCGTCGTCGCGGTGACCGCGGATCACGGCATGCCGCCCGAGCCCGATCTCGAGACCGGCCGCGCACGGCGATTCATCGAAGAGCTCCTCGAAGCGGTGCATCAAGCGTTGGACCCGGAGGAGAAACGCCTTCTATACGACTACGTGGATACGGCCAATTTGCAGCTCTACGTGGACGACAGCCGTCGCCGGGAGCTCGGGCTGAGCCTCGACGATATCGCCGCGGTGGTGAGAGGCTTCTCGTACGTGCGTCAAGCGTTTACGGAGAACCAGATCCGAGCGGTGGCTCAGGACTCGCTGCGCTGAGTCGTTGCGGCGCCCGGGGGGTCGATCCGCCGGGTTTGTGGCATGATGCACGACATCGGCCTCCGCCGATCTCGACACCCTGCTCTCTTTAGCAGTCCGTGGT
>JAJCXL010000459.1 GCA_029263435.1 Acidobacteriota bacterium
GGTGCACTTGATTGGAAACTCTTCCTATCACCAGCGACTGTAATTGTCGCCGCGTGGTTTGGATTTAGAGGCGTTCAGGAAACACTGCTTGAAAGTAGGCAGCAAACCAAAGATAGAGAAACAATCACCTATCTGCAAAGCAGGAATAGAGATAAGACGTTTGCAGAAGCGATGGGTGCTATTTACGAAGTCGATCGCAATACTGATATTGATATCCGTAAATACGCTGACGACAATCATCGAACCAGTGATGAGGCCATTAAGATTCGCTATGTGTTGAATCAGCACGAATACTTGGCGGTTGGAGTTCGTAACAATACGTTCAATGAAGAAATGTTGAAGGATGCTATCTGCACAACCGCGGTTAAATTATTTGAAAGGACGGAGCGACTGATCATTGCGAGTCGAGAGAGGAGACCAAAAGCCTATATTGAATTCGAATGGCTTGTGGACCGATGGTGTGATGCGAAAGAACCGAAAGAGCCGAAAGAAACGCCATTCTGGGATAGATGGCATGCAGCGGTGAAAATGAGACTGTAAAAAAATCTGTGTAACTGCCTATCATTGAACCCGGATACGGGTAAGGATAGGCAGATTATGAACAAGAAAGAACTGCAAGCCATCGCGCAAGCGGCTGCAAAGAACATCAAGACAGAAGAAGATCTCAACGAGTTCCGGGCGATGCTGACCAAGATTACGGTTGAGGCAGCACTGAACGCAGAGCTGGACGATCATCTCGGCTTCGACAAACACGAGCAGTCCGACTCGGCTAACAACCGCAACGGCGTCACCCACAAGACCCTGCAGACCGAGGACGGTCAGTTTGAGCTGGCCACACCGCGCGACCGGGCCGGCAGCTTCGAGCCGAAGTTGGTGAAGAAGCATCAGCGTCGCTTCACATCAATGGACGATAAGATTCTGTTCCTGTACGCCCAGGGCATGAGCACCCGCGAGATCGTCCGAACGTTCAAGGAAATGTACGGTGCCGATGCATCGCCCACGCTGATTTCCAAGGTCACAGATGCCGTTATTGAAGAGGTGGTGGAATGGCAGTCCCGGCCGCTGGACGCGGTTTACCCGATCGTTTATCTGGACTGCATTGTGGTCAAGATTCGGCAGGACAAGCGGGTCATCAACAAGGCCGTTTATCTGGCACTGGGCGTCAACATGGAGGGCCACAAGGAGCTGCTGGGTCTGTGGCTGGCCGAGAACGAGGGTGCCAAGTTCTGGCTCAGCGTGCTCACAGAGCTACAGAATCGGGGCGTGCGGGACATCCTCATCGCTTGCGTTGACGGCCTCAAGGGCTTTCCCGACGCGATCAATACGGCGTATCCCGAGACCCATATTCAGCTCTGCATCGTGCACATGGTTCGCAACTCGATGAAGTACGTGCCGTGGAAAGATTACAAGCACGTCGCCGCTGACTTAAAGCAAATCTACCAGTCCGCAACCGAAGAAGAAGCACTGCAGGCACTGGATCAGTTTTCTGATACCTGGGATGAAAAATATCCGCAGATCAGTCGTTCATGGCGAGCCCATTGGCACAATCTCAACACGCTGTTCAACTACCCCGAAGACATTCGAAAAGCGATTTACACGACCAACGCCATCGAGTCGCTCAACAGCGTGATCCGCAAGGCCATCAAGAAACGAAAACTGTTTCCAACCGATGACTCTGCAAAGAAGGTCATCTACCTGGCGATACGGGATGCCTCCACACGATGGACCATGCCAATCCGCAATTGGAAACTCGCGCTGAATCGATTTATGATCGAATTTGAAGACCGACTGGTCGACTACGTTTGAAACTGGCAGTTACACAGAAATATTTACAGGCTCGTGAAAATACTAAAAGGCGGCAATTAGCGCAATAACCAACAGACCCTTCGCCGTCCACGCCTCGATAACGGCCTCCTGTCTCCTGTGGGCAGTGGCCTACCCGTCTGACGGATACTCGTGCTCAATCAGCATCTGAAGGGAATGAATCGCTTTCTCGAGATCCTCGCGGCCGTTCTTGAGCCGATGCCTGGTCAGGTATTTGAGAGCGAAGGATTCGTGATAGTTGAAATCGTGGGATAAGGCGTAGTCGGCTGGCTGGATATCGGCCTCGAGATAATGATCGCCGGCTATCTGGGATTGGCGGGCTGACTTACTCGACATTGCCGAATCTAATCATTCCACTTTGGCCTTGAGCTCGGCCACGTCCTCAGACAGCGTTCTTTGACGCTCATCGACTTTCTCGACCTTATCGTCGACATCATCGATTTTCTCTTCGATCCGCTTCAGGATCTCGGTCATTGCGGCCTGCGATGACTGTACATCGGCTTTCTCTGCCTTGTCGCTGACTTCGGCCTGAATGGTGCCAACCCATATTCCCATTGCGAGTACAGCAGCCAGAATCGTCCAAGCCAGTTTCGCGCTCGCTATTGCTGTTGATACAGTGCTCGATGCCATCATTCGTCCTTGCTCAAATTATCGATCGCCATCAATTGGCCATTTAGTATTTGAATTATGTCCCGGTCCCTGCCCCATATTTTCAGGGCATCGGCGTAGGTAATATTTGAGAAGGCGGGATCTGCTCCGTCAAGTTCTTCGGCACTTCCACATAGCGGGTCGTCTCCGGACCCGGTACTGGTACCTTCACCTGGACAAGCCGAGGGGTACAGCACCCGGTCAAGACTACGCTCAAGCACAAAAACGTTAAGGCATTCGCCACTGTCTGGAATTTCATCGATACTCGCCTCAAGTTGTAATCGGGTTATGGTCTCTTCTCGAGTTGCCGTGTCAGATTGCGCTGCTCTTTCAGCTGCTTTCGCAATTCTTGCGGACTCTCGCTCTCGCTCATTGACGGATGCCATGTCTTCAAGGTCTTTCTGAAGCTGTCGTTTCTCTGCGGCGAAAGTAAGACGCTCTCCATCAAGTGCCGCCTGTATGACCCCAGCATTACACGCTTCCCGTTCCTCAATAACCGCATCACGAGCATCCAGCCAAAGGCCCGTCAGCACGACACAGGCTATCCAAGGTGCAAGTTTGATCCACATCAGTACACCAAAAATGAACGGCATAACTTAGTTTTCATTTCCGTCTCCTCACGTCACTCGATTCAAAAACCAGCCGTAGATGTACTTCTCGTCCTTCGACCTCTTCTCGACCAGCCTGATGTACCTCGCACCCTGCAAACCATTGAGCGCTCGCAGCAGTACCGTCTCGCCATCAAGTCCCCGTTTGTCGAGATAGGCGCGAAACGCTGTGACAGTCATCTCACCGATCAGCCCGTCGACGACGAGATCCTGATAGTCCTTTTCATTTCGATTGAAGGCCGTCAGCGATCGCTGCAGACTCTTTCCGGCGAATCCAACACCGCAGTTCACCGCGGTATCAAACACTTCCAGTGCGACGTCTTCGGAAAGCTCCCCGACACGATCCAGCTTGAGCAGGTTCCAGTAGTTCTGCCGGTAGATCATCTTCGCCATCGGCACTGACAAATCTCGCATGTCTCCAGCGAAACCGAACGCCCTGGCGACTGATTCAGTGATGCCCCACTTTGTGGCACCACCGGAGTCGCTCGGATCATTGGAAAACTCGCCCTCGATGCCGATGGTGTGCTTTAGAGCTTGTTCAAATACATCCATCAGAAATACCAGATCGCTCGAAGCCAACTATCCTGACCCGTGTTCCAGTCGTTGGTCGCCGGGAAGGCCCCAGGCGTATCGCAGGGTACATTCGTCCAGCCGACTGTCTCCCGACAGATCGTTATTTCCGGACCGCTGCCGGCCAGTGAGAAATGACGGACCCGAATACCGAGCCGGTCGTTGAACCGGTACTCGATATCCAGCCCGACACGGAGAGTATCGGTGCCTATGCGATCCGCTCGCTGAAAGAGATACGGACCTATGCCGATGCGTAGCTTGTCAGTCCAGGGCGATGGGATCAGC
>JAJCXL010000460.1 GCA_029263435.1 Acidobacteriota bacterium
CATCCGCGATGGGCATGTGCGCCAACGCACCAAAGAACAAGAGGGTAGCGGACATCTGCAGCACCCCGCGGGCGAGCTGGAGCAATGGCCGTTTCGGCCAGATCTCCGCTCGATGACGCCACAAAGCGATCGGCGCGATGAGCACCAGATGAAAAACGAAACGCGCCCAACCGATCTGAAGCACGGAGTAGTCTCCGCTCAGATATTTCGCGATCGCGTCCATCCCCGGTACGAGCGAGAACCCGATAACGGTAAAGGCGACGGCCCTCAAGGGTCGGTGTCGGGGGAGCACTCCGGGCATCTGCACGACCACTGTACTCGACGACGGTGGAAGCGGACGAAACCTCACCCTTGGCGTGGACGCGAGGTGAGATAGACTTCTTGCAAAGCGACGAGAACGACGCGGCGGGACTCGACGTTCGGCCGAGAGTCGCCATTCAATGAGAGGACCGACCCTATGACCGTGACTGGAGTTGGACTGAGCGATGTCGGACAGAAACGTACGAACAACGAGGACGCTTTTCATGTCGACGATACGAAGGGTCTCTTTATAGTCGCCGACGGAATGGGCGGTCACAAAGGCGGAGAGGTCGCCTCATCGACGGCCATTCAGTCGATCGCCCGATCTGTGTCGCCCGAGGCGATTGCGGCATTGGGTGATGGAGGCGACAACGAGCGGCTCTCGAGCACGGTCGAAGACGCCGTCACTCGTGCGAACAAGGAGATTCGGGAACGAGCCGGCGCCGATCCGGAGCTAACGGGCATGGGGTGCGCTCTCAGCGTCATGCTCTGCGTCGGTGAGTACGCGATGCTCGGCCATGTCGGCGACACTCGCATCTACCGACTCCGCAAAGGCGCCGTCGAGCAGCTCACCGAGGACCATACCTTCGTCGGAGAGCTCGTGCGCTCAGGCACGGTGGACGCCGCGGATATGCGCCGCCATCCTCACGGGCACGTCCTCACCCGCGCGATGGGCTCTCAAGACGACGTCGAAGTCGACACCTTGCTCATCGACCTTCGTCCCGGTGATCGCTTCCTACTTTGCTCGGACGGCCTCACGAACTACGTGGAGGATCCGGGAACCCTCGCGGCGCCCTTGGCGGCTACGGAGCTCTCGAGCATCCCCCAAACACTCGTGAAATGGGCCAATGATGCCGGCGGTGGAGACAATGTCACGGTCGTCGCCGTCGGCGTGGATTGAGTAACGCTCGTCCGGGCCCGACCGCACGCGTCCTCCGGCGGTCGCCGGACGAGGTCTTCGTCGGGGTGACTCCTACTCCTACCCGGTTGTGACATGTCGGAACTTCAGCCGGCCGAGACGGACACGCGCGACACCGAGCTTCGCCAGGGACGGCTCGGAGTCTTCGGCATCGTTTTCTTCGTGGTGGCGGCCGCCGCCCCTTTGGTGGGGATGACCGGCGCGGTTCCGGTCGCGATCGTACTCGGAAACGGCGCGGCGGCACCGGGAGCCTACGTCGCCGTCGGGCTAGTGCTGCTCTTGTTCAGCGTGGGCTACAACGCGATGAGCCGGCACGTGACCAACACCGGCGCGTTCTTCGCTTATGTGGGGCGTAGTCTAGGAATCGCCGTCGGCGTGGGCTCCGCCTTCGTGTCCCAAGTCGCCTATCTCGCTATTCTTCTCGCGATCTTCGGATTCTTTGGAGCCCTGAGCTCGTCACAGATGACGACCCAGTTCGGCATCGGCTGGTCGTGGTGGGTGTGGACTCTCATCGCATGGATGGTCGTGTCGATTCTCTCCGTCCTCAGCATCGACATCGGCGCGAGGTTCCTCGGCGTCCTGATGGGGCTCGAGCTACTCTCCCTCGTCGTGACCGCGCTTGCCGTCCTCGTCCAAGGCGGTGGTCCCGAGGGCTTCGACCTCTTTGCGTCTTTCGCGCCCAACAAGATCTTCGCAGGCGGCTTGGGCGGCGCCTCCGGGATTGCTTTGGCGTTCGCTTTCGCCTCCTATATCGGATTCGAAGCGACGGCAATTTACGGCGAAGAAGCGAAAGATCCTCACCGCACTGTGCCTCGCGCGACTTACATCGCCGTCGCCGTCATCGCGCTGGTGTTCGGCCTGACATCCTTCGCCATCGTCTCCGGACTAGGCCCCTCGACGGTCGTGGAGCGAGTCCTGACGATCTCCGGCGGCTTGGAAGATCCCGCCGCAGTCCTCTTCGCCGTCGCCACAGAGTATGTCGGCGCGTGGATGGCGACCCTCATGGGCTGGCTCCTCCTGTCGAGCCTGTTAGCGGGTTTGCTTGCGTTCCAGAACTCATCCGCACGTTATTTGTTCGCGATGGGCCGGGCAGGAGTGCTCCCCCGAAAGCTCGGCCGAGTCAACGCGGCGGGCGCTCCCGCCACCGCTTCGATCACGACATCCGTGGTGACCTTGGCCGTGATCAGCCTCTTCATCCTCAACGACCTGGATCCGGTCACCCACATGTTCTTCTGGTTCAGCGGCCTCGCGGTGGTCGCCATCGTTTGGGTCGAGATCCTCGTATGTCTCGCCGTGGTCGTGTACTTTCACGGCAACGACGAGGACGACCGGATCTGGAACACAATCGTCGCACCCGTCAGCGCGTTCGTCCTGCTGGCACTCGGACAATACTTGTTGACGTCCAGGTTCGGTCTGCTCGCGGGGACGGTTGCCGAAGGCGTCGATCCGGCAGCTCAGGCTTGGGGACTCAACCCGTTGGGATGGTTCCTGATTGGCCTCCCGTCCATTCTTTTCGTCGCGGGCTCGATCGTTGGTGCCCTTCGTCGTAACGTCGAGAATGAGGACGCGATCGCCGACCTCGTCACTTGAGCCTCATGAGACTCGGGCTGGGCTAGCTGCCTCCCGTGCTCGGACCCATCAACGGGCCAGCTCGTCGAGAAACGCGCGCACTTGAATCTTATCCTCACGGTACGTATCGTCGGGCGCAGCCCGCATGAACCGCTCGAGGTAGCCGCGCGCCTCGTCGGTGCGTCCGAGATCGGCCAACACGAGGCCGATCTGAACGAGCGTGTCGTACTGCTCCGGCTCGAGCTCAACGAATCGCTGCAAATGCGGAAGCGCCCGCTCGTCTAGCCCTTGGCGCATGAGCGACGCCGCGAGCGCTTCATGGGCGGCGGCGTCGGAGGCCCTTCTTTCGACGACGCCCTCGAGGACTCGAGACCAATCGGACTCGCGGCCGGCTTCCCGGAGGAACACGCCGAGCGCAGTGACGATGTTCGGGTGACTGATTCCGTTTGCGAGCGCATCTTCGAGCATCGCAATGCCGTCTTCGCTTCGGCCTTGCTCGTGGAAGATGCGCGCGAGACGGGCATAGGCGATCGCAGCGTCGTCTTTCTCCGCGATGATCCCGCGGAGGAGCTCGATTGCCTCGGCCGGTCGTTGCGCCCGGTGGTGGGCCACGGCTTGGTCCAGCATGTCCGCTAGATGAGTCCAGTTCTTCGGATCGTCGGCGGGGCCAAACTCATCCAGTTTCGGCAACGGGTTGGCCCCTGACACGTATCCGAGGGCCTCGAGCCGCTCGCGGGCGCGCTCATCGAGTGTGGTCGGCGTCGCCGAGACATGACCCGCGAGTTGCTCCAAAGCTTTCGCCATGCGCTCCACGGTGCCTGCTCGCTGGGAGGCCAGGTTATCGAGCTCCCCCGGGTCTCGGGAAAGGTCGTAGAGCTCGATGATGGGGAGAGCCACCAGCTTGAATTGCTCTTCGTACACGCCGCGCAGCGGGGCGGAACCGTAGTTGAAAGTATATGTAAAGCTTTCGAAGTAGCTGGTGCGATCCGGCTCTGATTGACCGGCGAGAAGGCCCGCGAGCGAAAGACCGTCGAAGGTCGCGGGGGGCTCGATGCCGACGAGCTCGAGGATCGTCGGCGCGACGTCGACGTGGCGCACGCGCGACGGTACCCGCCGTCCGCCGGGAAGACCCGCCCTCCAATGGAACAGGAGAGGAACGTGGAGCGTCGATTCGTAACCGAACATCCCGTGGGTGCGCTCTTTGTGCTCACCCAGACCTTCGCCGTGATCGGAGGTCACCACGACGAGCGTGTTGTCGAGTGGCAACTCGCGAAGAAAGCGTCCGAGCGCGTCGTCGACATATGCGATCTCACCGGCATAAGGATCGCTCGCGAAGCGCTCCGCGAACGCACCTGGCGGCTCGTAGGGCGCGTGCGGGTCGAACAGATGAACGAATGCGAACCACGGCACATCGTCCGCTGCCTCATCGATCCAATGCCGGGTCGCGTCGAGAACCTCATCTGCACCCCTATCGTTCTCGGCGGTGCCCTCGACATCATCGTCGTAGCGTTCGAACCCCTGGTCGAGACCAAACTGAGCATCGAGGACGAACGCTCCCACGAAAGCTCCGGTCCGATAGCCCGAGGCGCCCAGCACTTCCGCGAGCGTTTCGTGTCGTTGCCCGAGGACGAACGTTCCGTTGTCGCGCACTCCATGCCTTGGCGGCGTGAGAGACGTGAACATCGATGCGTGCGAGGGGAGCGTCATCGGTACATGGGAGACGGCCTTTTCGAACAGCACACCCTGAGCCGCGAGCGCGTCGAGTGTGGGTGTGGACGCACGGGCGTCACCGTACGCACCGATGTGATCCGCCCGGAGAGTATCGATGGAGATGAAGACGATGTTCGGCCGGGCTGACGGCGCCCGAATGACATCCGTCCCACACGACAGCGGCAGTGTCGCGGCCGCGCAAGCCAGGGCGAGCCGGACCACGTGATTTCGCCTCCGTCCCGTCTCCCCGAGAAACAAAAGAAAACGCGGTATCGTTTATTACTCCAATGGTGTTCTGAAATCAGAATAGCCGGCGGATACCGACCTCGCTGTAAAATCGACGTTAAGAGTAATTCCAATTATCCGTACTCGAATCCGAAAATTTGAATCGACGGACGGGTCGTCGTCATTCGTTGAGGAGAGATCCGCGACGGACGCGAGACGGCAGGGGAGGGAGTTAACGGAGTGAGAAGTTTACCGTGACCGTCATCATGATCGGTGTCGGCTTTCCCGCCCGCAGCATCGGCTCATACTCCCATTGCGAGACCGCGAGAAGAGACGCGAGCGTCAACCGAGGATCGGGAGATCGGAGGGTCGTGATCTCCCGGACGCAACCGGTGGAGGTAATGATCGCGTCCATGACGACGACGCCCTGCACCCGATCTCGCCTAGCGCCTTCTGGGTAGAACGGCGATTGGTCTCTTTTCTTCTCCGGCGCCTTCATCCCATGTCCGGCGGGCTGGAGTAGGTTTTCTCTCGGGGCCGGCGCCTCCACGCAAGATAGAAACGGCGCGGTTTGAAGCGCGACGAGCGTCTGGGTAGAAGGTCGAGTGCCGTCTCGCCGCAATCGGGACACGTTGGTCAGAATGAGGGCGCGCCCCATGCGATCGCAGTCATCCATCTCGAATCCCGGCGGGACGAGGAACGTCGTGGATCGCCTGCGCCCGTCCGGTACGATCTGAATCTCCGCCGCCGTGGCGCCGTTCATCGAAGGTTCGCATCCAGTCACCTTGATGAGACTCGAGACGAAACCCGGAGGGAACGAGGCGATGGTCATCACCGGAGATCGTTTTGTCGTCTCCAGTTCCTGCCGAGGCGCTTCAGGCAGCTTCCGAACGCTCTCGAGACGTTGGTGCAGCGCGTCCAATTCCTGCGGGTCTTCATAACGAGACTCTCCCAACGTGCGACGCTCGTTGCGCGTCAGCAAGAGTAGGTGTGCATTCGTCAAGAACGGAAACAACCGCTCGGACTCAGAGCGAAGAAGCGTCAACCACTGCGCGTCCTCCGTCACGGCTTCGGTCCACTGCCTTCGAATCAACTCGAGCGCGAACGCTTCCCACGGATCCTCGCTGCGAGAGCCAACTTCGAGTGCTTCGTCGAGGAATGGTCCGAGCGGGCCGGGAATCTCGATCCCCGATGCCATCACCGAGACCAAATGCCAAAGCGTCTCCAGCCTTAGCTCGTCATCGCGACTCGAGATGCCGAAAACGATCATGCCGGTGTCCCCCAGCGTTTCGCGGCTGCGCAGGGTCTCGAGATAGGCCGCCCAGAACTCGCCATCCGCTTCGCGCATCGCGCGGACTGCGAGTGGGACGAGAGCCCCCGGAAAGCGCGCGGACGCTGCGGTGAGAAATGCGGCAAGCGGCAGATTCGTTTCGGCAGCCCGAAGCCTGTCTACGTGCGCGAGTGCTCCGTGAGCTTGGGAGCTCGCGAGGGCGTCGCCTGCAGTCGACACAATCTCCAAACGCTCTGCGGCATCGAGCACGAGCTCCGCCTTCTCCGAGCCACCGAAGCTCGCGACGATGCGGACGAGCTCCGCGCCCGTCGCTTTGTCCACTTCGCTCGCCAGAGCCAGCTCGGCGTCCGGCAATAGAGCGCTCACGCCCCCGGTGAACACGACGCGTGCGGCCGCGGCCCGAATCGTCGGTGCCTCGTTCCCGAGCGCGGCGGCGAGTCTCGCGCTCGCGCGGGGCTCGGTCGCATCGGACGCGAGAAGTGCGAGCGCACCTGGCGAGAGAGGAAGAGAAAGAAGCTCGTCGAGCGTAGGTTGAGCGTACGAAGAGGATGCGACGAGGACCATCGCCAGAGCGAAACGGTGCGTGCTATCGAGCATGCCAGCTCGATGCTAATAGAAAGGGGGTCTCACGTAAAACGTGCCGAGACGTCGTGCCCCTTGATTGATACTGTAGCCGGTGAATCGACGTTACCTCGAGGCGGAAAATGATGAATCGACGTGAGTTTCTCGGAAACACTAGCGGACTGGTGATAGGTGCCGCCCTCTACCCGGGGCAGCAGGGCATATCGATGGCGTCATCGGCGGATGGCATCACCAGCATGAGCGCGTCTCGGTTGTCCGCTGCCATCAAGTCACGTGACGTGAGCTGCGAGGACGTGATGCGCGTCTATCTCGCGCGGATCCACCGATACAACCCGGTGTACAACGCCGTCGTGGCCATGCTCGACGATGACCTGCTGCTGAGCCAAGCGCAGCGCGCGGATCGTGCGCTGGACGATGGCGAGTACTGGGGATGGATGCACGGCATGCCGCACGCCATCAAGAATCTGGCTAACGCCAAGGGTCTCGAGACGAGCAGCGGGTCGAGGATCTTCGAGGGTAGGGTGGCGGAAGAGGACGATTTGTTCGTCTCTCGGATCCGCGCACAAGGCGCGATCTTCATCGGCAAGACGAACACACCTGAGTTCGGGCTCGGCTCTCAAAGCTATAACGACGTGCACGGCACGACACGAAATGCCTACGACCCGGATCTGACCGCGGGTGGCAGCAGCGGCGGCGCGGCCTGCGGCATAGCGACGCACATGCTCCCGATCGCAGACGGCAGCGACATGATGGGCTCGCTCCGAAATCCCGGGGCGTTCAACAATGTGATCGGATTTCGCCCAAGCCAGGGAAGAGTGCCCGGCCGACCGGGAGGCGACCTCTTCTATCACCAGCTCGCGACCGCGGGACCCATGGGTCGCAACACAGAGGACACCATACGATTGCTCCGAACGATGGCCGGAGCCGATCCCCGGGTGCCGCTGAGTCTGCGCGACGAGATCCCACCATACGAAGCGTTTCGCGCCACTGACCTGGACGGCTACCGCGTGGGCTGGATGGGCGATTTCTCCGGCTACCTCCCCACCGAGCCCGGCGTGCTCGAACTTTGCGTGGAAAGTCTCGATTCGATGGTAGAGCATGGTGCCGTCGTCTCCGATTGTTCGCCGCGCTTCGATATGGCCCGCTTGTGGGAGACGTGGCTCACGCTACGGCACTGGTCGTTGAGTGGCATCCGAGCTCTCTATGACGACCCCGACAAGCGCAAACTCTTGAAGCCGGAAGTCGTCTGGGAGATCGAGGGGAGCTTCGACATGCCCGCGTCACGGGTGAGCGCGGCGGCTACCGCGAGAGCGGACTGGTACCGAGCGCTACTCGAGCTTTTCGAGACCCACGACGTGCTGGTTCTGCCGTCAGCCCAAGTGTTTCCTTTCTCGGCCGAGCTCCATTGGCCGAAGGAGATCGCGGGCCGGAAGATGGACACTTATCACCGGTGGATGGAAGTCGTCATCGGCGGCACCCTCTCGGGCCTGCCGGTGATAAACGTTCCTGCCGGCTTCGACGACCGTGGACGCCCGATGGGAATGCAATTCATCGGCCGAATGGGAGAGGACCAACGTCTGCTCGAGCTCGCCATGGCCTACGAGAAAAGTACGAATCACCTCTCGAGGCGGCCTGAGCTGCGAGAGTCGATCTAGCGCAGACGATCGGGCTGGGCGTACTCACGACCGTCACTCTCCGCACGCGAAGCGTCCAGCGCACGCGCGCCCCGAGCCGCGTCGTCGAGCATGGTATCGAGCTCGGTGCGATCGAATACCCGTCCAGCGGAGACCACGGCGTCGATGCTCAGCGTTGCCGCGATGTCCTCGAGCGGGTTCGAGCGAAGAAGAACGATATCGGCGCGCTGGTCGACGGCGAGGGTTCCGGACGCATCCGTCTGATTCAAGAACCGGGCCCCGTGGATCGTGACGCTCTGGAGCGCTTGAAGCGGTGTGAGTCCGGCTTCTTGAAATAGCTGAAGCTCTTCGTGGAGAGCCAAGCCTGGATAAACGAAGGCCGCGATCGGGGCTGAGTCACTCCCTCCGAGAATCGTGACCCCCGCCTCCCACAGGCGGGGTAGCTGTGCGGCGATCCGCTGGTAGTTCTCTTTCGCCATGCGCCACTCGTCGGGCGTGCGGCTCGCGACCCTCTCGGCACGGGCGGCGTAAGGCGACATGAAGGCCTCGGTCAAATAGCTACGGAACGCGTCGGCCTCGTGATCGTTCTCATCGAGGTAGGCCATTTGATATCCGCCAATGAGGGTGGGCGTGACGAACACGTCGTTCTCCGCGAGCATCGCGTAGCCCCGACGCGCTTGGTCCGGATCGAATCCCGAAGTGTAGTGAGCCAGCGCGTCGGATCGGCTCATGTCGCCTCGGCTGATGCTCGAGGCAATATCGCGCTCATCGGCGTTACCGAGCCGAATCATGTGGCTCGCGTGCTCGATGCTGGAGAGTCCGCTGGTGGCGACGTCTTCGACGGTCGCGTCGTAAGGCACATGACCCGAGACCCGATAGCCGCGCTTGCGTCCTTCTCGAACCGTGGCAAGGAACAGCTCGGCGCCGAGCGTGTTCTCCGTTACTTTGACGAGGTCCACTTCGTAGGCGTCCAGCCTGTCCATCATCGCAACCATCTCCGCCTCGGTCGCGACTTCGAGATCGTCCTTCCAGATCGAGTTGATGCCTTCGATCTTTCGGCCCGCGGTGAAAATGCGAGGCCCGACGAGCCGACCCTCGTGGATCTCATCCCGCCATTCGAGCACCTGCTCACCGAGATCGCTCGCCATGTCTCGGACCGTCGTCACCCCATGGGCGAGGTAGACCGGGAAGAGCAACAAGTTGTCTTCGACGAGATCCGCACCTTCGATGTGAACGTGCATGTCCCACAAGCCCGGCATCGCGTAGCGGCCCGTCGCATCGACCTCGATCCGGCCGACCCACTCCTCCCCTGCGTCGTCCTCTTCGATAGACGTGATGACGCTGCCGTCAATGGCCATGGTTTGACTCGGACGGAGCTCGCCGGTCTCGACGTCGACGATCGTGGCATGACGAATGACGACGTCATGCTCCGCGGGCTCAGCAACCGGGCCACCACATCCTGCGAGCACCCACGAGAAGAGAGCCGTCGCCGCTAAACCAGCCGTCGTCTTGCGCACTACGACTCCCGAGTACCCTAGGACGGAGTGCACTCGATGGCTCGCACGGGCGCGTAGCCCTTGTTCGCGATGATGCATTGACCGTCGTCGCTGAGAATCCAATCGAGATACTCTTTCACTTCGCCTTCGGGCTCACCGGCCGTGTACATGACGAGTGGCCGCGACAAGACATAGCTGCCATCAACCGCGGTCGCCACCGACGGGACGACACAGTGGTCCGCGCCCTCGGGTCGAACACAGAGCATCTTCACTTTCGGCGTCTGAAATGCGAGGCCGCTATAGCCAATCGCGCACGGTGTCCGGTCGACGAGGTCCACGACATCTTTCGAGCCATGAAGATCGTAGGTGCCGAGGCGATAGTCTCTAGCAGAGCCCAGTACGACGCTCCGAAAGTACTCGTAGGTCCCCGAGTTGTTCTGTCGACTGACGACGATGAGCTGCTGGTTCTTACAGCCGGGCACCTGGACGCCAAGCGGATCCCACCGTACGCTGGTGCCGTTCTCACCAAAGATCTCCGCGAGCTGGGCGAGCGAGATCTCCTCCAGTGGATTGTCCTTATGGACGTAGACGACGACCGCGTCGTAACCGACGGTCGTCTCGAACGGGGTCCGGCCGCGGCTCGACGCGAGCTCGATCTCTTTGTCGTCCATCAGGCGGCTGGCATTGGCGATGTCCGCGGTGCCGTTGATGAGGGCCGCGATACCCGTGCCGGTGCCGCCGCCGCTGACCGCGACCGCGACCGACGGATGGATCTCGCTGTAGACCTCCGCCCAGTTTTGCGCCACGTTGACGAGAGAGTCCGACCCCTTGTTCTGAATGACCGTCCTAGAGCCCGGACTTGCCGAGTCTCGCGACCGCGGCGCTCCGCAGGCCAAGTGCGACAGCGCTAGCATCGTGGCTAGTACCCAACTTCTGATTCTCATCTCGGCCATATCGCGAGAGCTTAGCAGGGTATTTGGCGAAGCGAAAAGGCACCGGCTTCGGATCGCTCAACGTCCTTGCGACCTCCGCGCGATCGACTCTCGCCGAGACGGTTGATCGAAGGCGACCACGCGGCCGTCGAGTCCAGCGGCAACGACCAAACCGTCGCCGACGGCGGGTGATGCCGCGAATCCCCACAGCGGGGCTTTGTCCGGACGAGGACTCGGGACGTGCCACAGGCCGCGGCCCGTCTTGCGATCCACGGCAAACAAGCCTCCTCGATGGTCGACGAGGTAGCCGGCCACACCAACGGCACCAATGAAAACCGTATCGTCGGAGACCGCCGGTCGCCCCCAGGCCGAGCCGTTGGTATCGAATCTCCAGGAAAGACGTCCGCTCGCAGCATCGATGGCGTGTAGCTGCTGACTATCGGAGGAGCCGACGTAGAGAGTTCCACCCGAGAGCGTCGGGGACGACTCGACCCATGAGAACCAGTTGTAATAGGTCCACGCCCGAGAGCCGTCTCGCGCGTTCAGAGCGAGTACGTCATAGCTGCGACTGCCGACGATAACCAGCGCCGGTTCGTCGTGAAACACAGTGGACGAAGGCACGGGCGCGCCGGTGTCGTGCGTCCAAACCGTATCGCCGGACGCGGCATCGAGCGCGTACACGTTCCCGTCGAACGAGCCGACGAGAACGTTTCCTTGCGTGAGGGTCGGCGTCGACGTCGTGATATCTGGAAGCGGCGTCTTCCAAACGATACTCCCCGTTTCCAGCTCCAAGGCTACGACCTCGCGCTCGTGGCCGACGAAGACTCGCTCTCTATAGACCGTCGGCGACGAGCCATAGTGATCGTAGCGAAAACCGGGCGCGCCAAAGGCCAAACGACGCACGGGGTCGGCCCCAAGCCGAGCTCTCCAAACCAACGCGCCGCTCTCGGCATCGACACGATACAAAGACCCGTCATCCGAATGGATCAGAACCGTGCGGCCGTGGACGACCGGAGCCGCACGCACGAACCCGTCCGTCGCGAACCGCCACCGCATCTCGCCATTGCTATCCAGTGCGACCACGTAGCCGTCATCACTTCCGACGAACACGCTGTCGAGCGCCATGCACACGCCAGCCCAAATCGGGCCTCCGGTTTCGTATTCCCACCGAGCCTCGGGCATCGGCAGTCGAGGGCGCGGTGCCGGCCGCTCGAGTGACTCCGCGCGCCGCAAGTCGAGGGCTATCGCATGAATGGGGACGAAGCTCTCCGGGACGGTGCCGACCAGCCGAGGCACTTCGGGATCGTGGCGGAGCCGAAGCGAGCCCGCGAGAACGTAGTCTTCGGTCACAGCGACGGTGCCGAGCGAGTAACGCCACAGATCCATCGCCGGGATCGAGATGTGAGCCCGTACCACATCGCTATTGGGGCTCGACGAGAGGTCGAGCTCGAAGGGCTCGGTCGTCCCGTTGTGGCTGAGCGTAGCGACCCACGTCCCCGCGAGCGACTCGACCGTCGGGGTGCCACCGTCGGTCCGCTCCGTAGCGTCGGACGCGGGTGGCTCTGTCGTTTCGACTCGGCTCTCCCCGCAGCCGGTCGTCCAAGCGATCAGAAAGCAAACGGGAAGGAACGGCGCGAAATGCTGTCGCATGTCGTCTCGTTTAGACGAGTTCTACAGAATTTTGTTCACTGCCCGTCAGAGCGGGTGCGCCACGCCGAGCGCGCGCACGAGCGCGGGAAAATCCGGCTCGTGTCGAACCTCGCGAAGACGGGGATCTCGTATCTGAAAGACGAGGCGGATGAGCCGACGGCGTTGAGCTTCCTGCAGATGCTCCAAAGCGGCGGGGGCGTTGCCGACCCCCGCGTGCGCGAGCGCGAGGTCGACGGGAGAGACTCCGGCACCGCGAGCTTCGAGTCGATCGAGCACGAGCGCTCGGTAGACGTCGAGACTCACCGGGCCCCCCAACTTCGTGTCGACGCCAAGCGTCTCGAGGTGACGGCGGGCGGCGGCGAGCGCGGCGCGGACGTCACCTTGTTGTTGATGGGCGTAGACGAGACATTCGAGCGCGTGGGCGCTCGCCGGCTCGAGATCGAGCGTCTTTTCGCAATGCGTCAGCGCCTCTCCGATACGGCCCAAGTAGAGATACTTCCAACCGGCGTCGCCTAGCACGCTAACCGAGACGGGATCGAGCTCGACCGCGAGCTCTACGGCCCGCACCGCGGCGTCGACATCCCCTCGTATCATCAGGTAGCTCGCGTAGTGGTGGTGCGCTTCGGCAAGCTCCGGGTCGAGCTCCAACGCGCGCTCGTAAGCGCGACCTGCTCCCTCCCAGTCCCAATCGACGACCGAACGGACATCGCCGAGCCGAACGTGTGCGAGCGCGAGACGCGGGTTCGCCTCCAAAGCTCTATCGACCGCGGCGCGCGCGATATCGCCGTCGGTGCCGGTGATGAACGTCCGGCGAAGGCCGGCGTGGGCCAACGTGAGCCAGGCCTCAGCGAAGTCCGGGTCGACAGCGACGGCTTCTTGCAGATAATCGAGCGCCTGCTCGAAGTCGCCCCGAGCTCCTTTGTCCAACAGGTACCGGCCCTTCAAGTACGCCGCGCGCGCTTCGACGTTGGACGTCCCGGACTCTTCGGAAGCGCCTCCGCCCCACCGATGGGCGAGCACCATCGACCCCACGACAACGAGCACCCAAGCCACTTTCACCGCCATGGGCATCACCCATCGGGCTCTCTCCCCTTTCATCGAGGCAACGAACCGATAGCCACGGCGAGGGACCGTTTCGACATATCGCGGATGCGCGGCGTCGTCCCCGAGGGCGCGTCGAAGCTGGAGAATGACGAAGTTCAGGCTCTTGTCGAAATCCACGACCGTGTCCGCCCACAGCAGAGCCCGAAGCTCCTCCCGAGTCACGATCCGCCCCGGCCGGCTGCTCAAGAGCACGAGCGCTTTCGCCAATTGAGGACGAAGGGGCACCACGTCGCCTTCACGGCGCAGTTCCAGCGATTCCGGCAGGAGCTCGAACGGTCCGAAACGTCGTGAGCGCATTTCTAGCCAAAATCTAGCACGAGTGGAGCGCTCCACAGCGCTACGCTCCAGGGAACGAAAGGAGCACCCTCCATGATCTCATGGCTCTTGATCACTCTCGCCCAAATCGCAGGCCAAGCTCCATCGACGCCGGAGCTCGACTACCTGGTAGGAGAGTTTCGAGCGGACGTCGAGCTCTACGACGCCGCGGGCAACGTGTCCCGCAACGCAAAGTCCGAGATTCAAGCTCATCGGATCTTCGACGGCAATGCGCTCGAGCAAACCGGTGCGCTCCTCGACCTCGGGGCCGAAGCGCGGAGCTTCTACTTCGTCGACGAGGTGACGAAGGTCGTGAGGTGGGCGGCCCTCAGCTCTAACCTCGAGCTAAACGTGTTCAGCGGCGCGCTCGAGAACGGCGAGTTGACCCTCACGGCCGATGGTCGAGGCCGGGACGCTCGCCCACTTCAGTTCAAGCGAGTGGACCGCAAGATCTCGAACGACGGCTACGAGATGTCGATGTATGTGAGCGACGCGGGTGCCGGTGAGTGGCGGCTCATCAATCGACAGTTCAACAGGCGTCTCGAACGGGGTGAAGCCGCGGTTGAGGCGCTTCGCTCTTATGCCGGGGTCTGGCTCGGCGAGGAGCATCGTCGCACCCAAGCCGGGGACGGGTTTCGTTTTCGCTACGCTCTCGAGCCGATGGACGCTTCAGAGACCATCTACGAGATGACGATCACTCAGGAGATGGATGACGGCGCCGCACAGCTCCTGTTCAAAGGATTCAAGAACTACGACGCCCATGAAGACGTCGTCCGCTATCACGGCTTCAGCCCATCGGGCCGGGTGGCGCGAGGCCGCGTGCTCCTCGTCGGCGAGACTCTCGAGACTATCTACGAGGGCGCCTCACCGAACGGACCACCGGCCGAGATCAAAGACGTCTTCACGCACCTAGGCGACGACCGATTCCACTCGATCACGTACATGCGACGCGATGGTACATGGACTCAGATCAACGAAGACCACTGGAAACGGGCCACCCGTTGAGCTCACACCCACTCGAGGCGCGAAAAGGTAAGCTCCACGCCGAAAACCTTTTGCGTTGGTTGTCGGATTCACTTGCAGTCGATGCCCGCGAGGGTGATCGCTTCGTGACTCGCGAGGTTCCGTGCACGCCAGCGATGGAACTCCGCCAACCGTGCCGGAGGATCGTCTACCCAATCCGGGTGCCGCACGAGGTAATGGTGGACGTACTCGCGTAGATAGCCGGCCTCGTGAACGAGCGTCAACGCCTCCAAGTAGCGGTCGTCGGAGCCGTCGATCCGATTCCAAAGTTCGAGAAGGTACTCGCGGGCCTGTGCCTCCTCCTCGAACCCGGGAGGCTCGGGACCGGCAACCGCCGCGAGCTCGGGGTGGTCCTCTCGCCACTTCGTCCGGAAAGCCGCGTAGCCGAGCCACGCTCCGACCGACTCGTCCTCATGCTCCAAATCAGCAATCGAGACAACGACCACACATGTAGGTTCTTGCCCTGTCGCCCTCCGAGCCACCATCCCGTCCCAGGAGAACGCATCGATGAACCTCTCCGCGGCCGCTCTCCCGGCCCTTTCACTCGCCTCGGGAAACGACGCGAGGAACCGGAGCGACCAACCCTCCTGCTGGAAGAGGTAGAGGCGGAACGACATGGGGGCGCTACCTGGTTGCGTCGCGGCGAAGTCCGCAACCCGACCGGACACGCGCGTTCGGTTTCGAAGCAGCGTCATCTCGTCCACCGAGATATCAATCTGCCCGGCTGGGCTCGCGCGGATCCTGCGCTGCTCCCCCTCGAACTGATGCTCCAAGGTCCACGGCGCGCCGTCTTCTTCCGGGATCGGATACACGCGGGCCATCATCGAAACGCCGGCGTTGCCGTCAGTCCAACGATAGATCGCACCGATGTGGGCCGCGTCCGCATCGAAACGCGCGACGGACTGTCGGCGAAACTCGGCGACCGTTTCGGGAAAGGTGAGACCCGTGGGCACGTTGGTGTATGCGCCTTGGACGTTGATGGGCACGGCCTCCTGCGCGCTCAACTGGCCGCTCACGAGCCCAAGTCCCGCCACGAGAAGCACCAGCTCGCGCGTCATGGATTGGAACTTCCAGCGTTCATGGCTCGAGCCCGACATGGCGGGATCGTACTTGCCAGGGTGGCAGCGCTCAAGCGCGGGTACGCTCTTGCCGACAACGACGGTTCTCGAAGGGATCGGGAGTTCGGCTTAGAATGGAGCGGGAGCACGCGTCTCCGATGGCTCTCATAGAATGAACGTTGTGATCCGCGCAGAGCCTCCTTCTCATCGAGAGTACTCCCGTCGTATCGAGATCCGGCCATGACGCGGCACAGTCTCGTCGCCGCCGCTCTCGTCGTGCTGTCGACGGTAACGCCGACGCTTCATACGCTCGACGCGCAAACGGTGGGAGAACCGCTCCCCGCGTGGACTTCGGGCACGCTCGACATCCATCAGATCCACACCGGACGGGGAAATGCGGCGCTCTTGGTCTTCCCGGACGGCACCTCGATGCTCGTGGACGCCGGCGACGGTAATCCTGAGCCACCGCGTGGCGCGACCCGCGCACCGGACGCTTCCCGCTCAGCAGGTGAGTGGATCGCTCGCTACGCCCTCCGGATGCTTCCGTCAGTGCCGGTGCCCGCGATCGACTACGCCTTCAGCACGCACTTCCATGGCGATCACCTCGGTGGCTTTAATAATGATGCGAAGACTTCCGCGTATGGCGACTACACGCTGTCAGGCGTTACCGATGTCGCGGAGTACATACCGATTCGTACGATGCTCGATCGCGGCTGGCCGGACTACTCTTATCCGAGGCCGCTCGACAATCCGATGATGAACAACTACCGAGCGTTCCTCGAGGCCCAGAGTGCGGGAGGCGGCATGACGATCGAACGATTGACGCCCGGAAGAAGCGATCAGATCGTTTTGAAGCGAGAGCCCGAGAGCTTCCCGAGCTTTACCGTCCGCAACCTGGCCGCGAACGGTCAGGTTTGGACAGGCACGAGCACGACGACTCGCCGGCACTTTCCCGCCCTCGAAGACACGCCCGAACAAGATTGGCCCACGGAGAATCAGTGCAGCATGGCGATTCGGGTGAGCTATGGACGCTTCGATTACTACACCGGAGGCGACATGCCGGGCGTGCCGGCTCCCGGGTACCCGCTGTGGCACGGCATCGAGATTCCCGTGGCGCGGGCCGCAGGACCCGTGGACGCGGCTGTCCTCAATCATCACGGACTCGGCGACGGCAACACCGAAGCCTTCGTGGAGGCGCTTCGAGCACGGGTTTGGATCATTCCGTCACGCGCCGCGGGACATCCCGACCGGTGGGTGCACAACCGACTGTACTCCGAGAGACTCTACCCTGGACCGCGTGACGTCTTTTCGCTCACGCTGCAGCAGGCGACGAAGCAAGTCGTCGGAGCGCCTCTCGAACGTCTGTCGAGTCATCGCGGCCACATTCTTATCCGCGTCGACGAAGGGGGTGCGCGCTACCGGGTCCTCATCCTCGACGACACCTCCGAGGCGAACACCGTGACCGCCGTGCACGGACCCTACGACTCCCGATAAAACGCTCGCCCGGTCGGTGGCCTTCATCGGGGAGCATCAGACCACGAGGCGCGTGAGGGCAGATGCCGACAGTGTAGCGCCGCCAGCTACAGTGTTGGCGTAACCACATGCTACCCGGCACTCATGGTCGACCCGGCTCCGGCGCTCTACTGGCTCAATCCCGCGAGCGATCCGACGACGACGAGCATCAGCACGATCTGGGCCGCGCTCACTCTCTCCTTGAGCCAAGCGCCGGCCAGAGCGAGCGCGAAGATCGGCGACGCCGAAGACACCGGCGTCACGAGCGAGGCGGGTCCTGCATCGAAGGCGGAGTAACAAGCGATGCCACCAAGGCTCATCATCAGAGACGCTAACAATCCCGCCGAGAGGTAGGCACGGTTCGACACCAGGCTCCTCAGATCCGACGTGAATCGCTTCCTCCTCAAGAACGTGAGCACGAGGCAGCCGATCAACTGCGTCAAATAGATGGCTAGCGTCGTCGTGTGCACATTGTGCCGCTCGACGCTCGCGTTCAGATAGAAATCGCCCACTCCGGTGAGAAGCGATGTCATCAGTGCGACCACGAACCACCGCTCGCGCATGCTCTTCCAAATACGCTGCGGCGAGAAGCCCTTATCCAGTGCCGACATCAGGACAGAAGCGAGCACGATAACCGCGACGAGCCCCAGTTTCAGCGGCCTCATCTCCTCGTTGCCGAGCGACAGGGCGAGAACCACCGTATAGATCGGATAGGTCTGAACGATGACGCACACCGCGGAGACTCTACCTAGCTCGAACGCAATCAAGAACAACAGGTAGGCGGCCGAGTAAGGAGCGGTCAACCACATCGCCTCGGGAAGGCTTGCGATACTGGGCTCTCCGCTCAACGCGAACGGCAGCAACACGAGCGTGCTCCCGCACAATGCGTCGATCAGGTACCCGAAGCCAGCGGAGTAGCGCTCGTAGAACCGCTTGTAGAGAACCGGCCCGAAGCCCCACAGCACCGCGGCGGCGAGCGACAGGAGGATCGCGAGCTCGACGTTCATCTCGACCACACGAGACGGGCGCCGAACCACAGGGTTCGCCCTTGCGACCCCGTAGCGGCGTCGCCTCCGATCGCTCTCGCGTACTCATCCAGGAGTACGACATAGTGCACGCTCGGCTCGAGCGTCGCGCTTCCGGCGCTCCACTCGAACGAAGCGGAGAGGTCGACGTGGGTCAGACCGTCGGAGGCGAAGTTCGCCGACTCCAGGCTACGCGTCGACTCACCCTGCCCCCAGCTCACGCCAAAGGCCGCCCCGAAAGAAACGGGGAGGGATGAATCCGGGCGCACGGTATGCGACAGCTCGGTCTCGACATAGGCCCCGCGCACCGCGACGACGTCGTAGAACACGGTCACGCTCGGCGCCAGCGGCAAGTCCGGTAGCGCGACCGATGTGTACAGCTCCGCGGTCCGGTCCTGATCGTCGCCCGGATATCCCGAATAGGTGTAGAGGATCGATCCGAACGCCAGCTCGAAAGCGGGCGTCGACCAGCCCCACTCCAACCAGTAGTCGACCTCCCCGAACCCCGCACCCTCGGAGCGCACGCCGAGGCCCGCGACCGACGGTGTCCCCTCGAGATGTCCCCAAACACCGGCCGTCCACGCCTGGCGTTCTCCTTCGAGCCCGACCCACACGCTGGGCTGCATCACGAAGAAATCGGTAACGGTCAGCCCGCGCCAAACGTAGCGGCTCCTCAGATCGAGATCCACGCCGACGCTCGTGTCCCCTACTGCCGTCTGCGCTACGAGGACCAGCACGAAGAGCACCGCGGTGCCTCTGCATGACGTTCCGAGCTTTCTCATGTCCGACCTCCCCCGCGACGAGACTCGAGAGCTCTGGCGTCCTCGCGCGACGAGACTGGATTTCTCCTCGCGTAAAGAGC